>NZ_JBSGEL010000021.1:0-122218 GCF_053602875.1 Kitasatospora sp. NPDC004289
CGCCGAGGAGGGAGTCCATGCGGAGCATCGGCGACTGACGAGAAGCCGGCGAGGTGCGTGCCCCGGCGGCGCGGACCCGGCCCCACCAAGGAGACGGCCCCTAGGACACGCCGGTGCCCCGGCCGCGTGGACGGGCCGGGGCACCGGTGGATGACGTGGCGTCAGGGGGCGGTGATGCCCGGCTGGGCCCCGGCACCGAAGGCCCAGCCCTCGACGTCGCCGGGGGCGGGGTTGTAGCTGCCCGCGCCCAGGGTGCTGTAGACCCAGGGGGTGCCGTGCTGGGCGTGCCAGTAGGACCAGTAGGCCGAGCCGCTGGGAGCGGTGCAGGTGGTGGGCAGGGCGTTGATCTTGCAGACGTAGCCGGGGAAGCGCGGGTGGAAGGAGTAGGAGAAGCCGGCCCCGGTGAGCGCGGCCAGTCCGCTGCTCGGGTCACCGGGGGCGCAGCCGGTCTGGATGCCTCCGCCGACGGCGGTGAAGTCCACCACCACGGTGACGCCGGAGGTGCCGGAGCAGGCGGCGGCCTGGGCGGGGGTGGCGGTCACCACGGCGGAGGCGGCGAGCAGGCCGGCGGCGAGGGCGGTCGCGCCGAAGGTTCTTCTGGTGGGCATGGTCCTCGGGCTCCTTCGGGTCAGCGGCAGGCGAGCGCGGGGGCGTCCGGACGGGCGCCGTGCGCGGAGAGGGTGGCCAGCGAGGCGCCGGAGAGGCCGAGCACGGCCTGGGCGGTGGCCCGGTTGGCGGTGGCGGCGTCGAAGCCGGTGGCGTCGTAGGCCACCGCGCCGCGGTTGACGGCGGTGGCGGAGCAGCCCTGCTGGAGCTTGACCAGGCTGGACCAGCCCTTGAGGCCGGCGGCGTAGCGGCCGCCCGAGAGCAGGGCGGCGGTGGCCAGGCCGGTGCTGTTGGCGTTGGAGGCGGTGGCCCCGGCGGCGGCGAAGCCACCGTCCGCGTTCTGGTGCGCCGTCAGCCAGCCGAGGCCCGAACCCGCCTTCGCGGTACGGCCGGTGGCGGCCAGTGCCTGGACCGCGAGGGCGGTGGCGTCCGGGTCGGCGGTGCAGGTCGGCTGGCCGAGGGCGACCGGGAAGCCGCCGTCCGCGCACTGGGTGCCGGCCAGGAAGTCCACGGCGGCGGCCGGGGCACCGGCCGGGGTGCGGTGCAGTGCGAGGACGGCCAGGGACTGGCCGAAGGTGTTGCTGTAGTCGCCCCACTGGGAGCGGTCCGAGAACCGGCCGGACGGTGTCTGCAGCCCGCGCAGCCGGGCCGGGAGGTCGACCCCGCCGAACGAGGCCGGATCGGCGCCGCGGACCTGGGCGGCCAGCAGCAGCTTGGCGGTGGCACCGGCGTAGGCCTCGGTGGTGCCGTCGCCGAGGTAGCCGGCGGTGTTGGCGGGCTGGGCCAGCCAGCTGGTGGTCCTGGCGGCGGCCTGGTCGGAGCTGCGGGAGGCGGCGAAGGCCAGTACCGCGTCGACGGTCAGGCCCTGGTCGGGGTAGGCGACGCCGTCGAAGACCGATTCGAAGTGGTCGCCGTTCACCAACTGGCGGGCCAGCCACCCAGCCGCGGCGGCGTCCGGCCGCAGGGTGGCGCCGCTTCCGGCGGTCGCCGAGGCGGTGGTGGCGGGCAGAGCGGCGGTGAGGGTGAGCGCGGATATCGCGAGCAGACCCAGGGAGCGGCGGAGCGCGAGCATGAACTGCCTTTCCGGGCCTGGACGCAGGGGCCCGGCGGCGCCGCCCCTGATGCCGGGCAGCCCGCGAGGCTCCGGCCCGCAGACCACGACGGGAGGAGTGGGCACATACCTCCGCCGCCGGGTGTCCGGGCTCGCCACCGACCGGGGCCGGCGGCCTACCGTTGCGGGTCAGCGCCGGCTTCGGACCGGCTTCCCCCAACGGCGGAGTCAAAGATCTGACGGCCCATCATCCCGGCGCCCCGGAGCCGGGGTCAAGGACGGGTCGCCGGCTGCGCCGTCCCGGCGGAGACGGGGACGGCCCCGTGCTGCTCCTCCTCGGGCCGGGCCTCGGCGGGGAGCAGGAAGGTGATCGCGAAGAAGGCCGCGAGCAGGCAGGCCTGGACCAGCAGGGCGTGCTGGAAGCCGGTGGAGAAGTCTCCGGTCCCGGCGCGGGCGAAGAACACCGAGCCGAAGACGGCGACGCCGATCGAGCCGCCGACCGCCTGGACCGCGGAGAGGACACCGGAGGCGGAGCCGATCTCCTGGTCGTCGACGGCGGCGAGCACGAAGCCGAACAGGGCGGCGATCACCATCCCGGAGCCGATGCCCGCGATCGTCACACCGGGGAGGACGTCCAGGATCGAGAACGGGGCCGCGTCGAGGCCGTCGAGTTCGTACCAGAGCACCGCTGCGCCGAGCAGCTGCACCGCGGGCCCGACCTGCAGCACCCGGCGGCCGATCCGGTCGGCGAGGAACGCGCCGCTGACGGCGCCGCCGATCGCGGTGCCGACGGCCAGCGGCAGGTTGCCGAGCCCGGCTTCGCCGGCGGTGTAGTGGTGGCCGATCTGGAGGTAGAGGGTCAGGACCAGCTGGGTGCCGACCAGTCCGCCGAAGAACAGGGCGATGCCGCCGAGCCCGACGGTGAAGGCCGGCTTGCGCAGCAGGCCCGGGGTCACCAGCGGTTCGCGGCCCGCCGCCGCCGTCCGGCGCTGCTGCGCGGCGAACAGGGCGAAGCCAGTCGCGGCGGCCGCCATCGACAGCCAGGTCCACAGCGGCCAGCCGTCCTCCTGACCCTGGTTCAGCGGTAGCACGAGCAGGGCGCAGGACGCCGCCACCAGGGTCGCGCCGGTGGTGTCGACGCGCACGCTGCGGTCGCCCGGCCGCCCGGGGACGGACTTCGCGGCGACCAGCAGGGCCGCGAGGCCGATGGGCAGGTTGACCAGGAACACCGACCGCCAGCCGAGACCGAAGAAGTCACCCTCGATCAGGAAGCCGCCGAGGACGGGGCCGATGATGCCGCCCATTCCCAGGACGGGGCCGAACACCGCGAAGACCTTGGTGAGTTCGGGGCCGGAGAAGTTCTCCCGCAGCAGGCCCAGGCCCTGCGGCAGCAGCAGAGCCCCGGCGGTGCCCTGGAGCAGGCGGAAGGCGATCAGTGACCCGGTGTCGGGCGCGAGGGCGCAGAGCAGCGAGCAGACGGTGAACGCGGTCAGGCCGATCAGGAACATCCGGCGCCGGCCGTAGCGGTCGCCGAGCCGGCCACCGAGCACCAGTCCGGCGCCCAGGGTCAGGGTGTAGCTGCCGATCACCCACTGCAGGCCGGTCGGACCGGCCCCCAGCGAGGCCTCCAGGTCGGGCCCGGCGACGTTGACGATCGAGGCGTCGAGCAGGTCCATGACCTCGGCGACGAGCATCGCGACCAGGACCAGCCAGCGCCGGCGGTGGGGCCCGGCGGTTTCGCCGTGGGTGGCGGACGGGTTGTCCACGCGAGATACCTCCATGGTGAAGTAGTTTCACGGTGAAGGTAAAGCGGGGACGGTAGGTTGTCAAAGCGCGGCCACCCGGACCGCGGGGAAGAGAACGGCGGAGGGCCGCCGGCATGGAGGAAGCCGTGGACGACGGTGTCGCGCAGCAGCGGGAGCGGTTGACCGAATCGCTGCGGGTCTACGGGGGCCACTACGCCGAACTCGGACGGCGCTTCGCCGCCTGGCTCGGCCTGCACTCCACCGACGCGACCGCGGTGCTGGAGATCGCCGCCGCCGAGGAGCGCGGCACCCCTCTGTCACCGGCCCGCCTGAGCGAGCGGATCGTCCTGTCCACGGGCGCCACCACCGCGCTGCTCAACCGCCTCGAAGCGGCGGGCCACATCACCCGGGCCCGCGAGCACACCGACCGACGCATCGTCACCCTGCGCAGCGGCGCGCACATCCACGAGCGCGCCGACGAGTTCTTCGGCCCGCTCGGCCGCCGCCTGGACGCCACGATGGCGCACTACCCGCCCCGGCTGCTGGAGCAGTTCGAGGCGTTCATGGCCGACCTGAACGCGACCGTGGACGCCCACCTCAGGGACGGGGACGCGGGCGCCCCGCCGTCCCCCTGACCGGTGGCCCGCACGGGCGCCCGGGTACGGCTCCGGGCCGGGACGCGTGGGTGCGCCCCGGCCCGGGAGGGAGTGACGGCGGGTCAGCCGCGGAAGTTCTCCGGGCGTTCCGGGGAGGCCTCGGCGAGGGCCTTGGTGACGGCCTCGACGCCGGCCCGCAGGCCGTAGACGGGGGTGTCGGGCTGCTGGCGCCAGGACTCGTCGATGGTGCCGGAGTCGACGCTGTCGAAGCCGAGGGCGTCGATCAGCTCGCGGACCAGCTGCTTGGCGGCCGCGTCGTCGCCGGCCACCGGGAGGGCGAGCCGGTCCGGGTCGCCGGCGGGGAGGGGGCGGTCGAGGATGTCCTGGGCGTAGGTGCCGTTGAAGGCCTTGACCACCGGGTGGCCGAGCTGGCGCTCCACCCAGCGGCTCTCGGTGACGCCCTCGTCCTCGATGCCGGCGATCCGGCCGTCGCGGTTGCGCGGGTAGTAGTTGTTGGTGTCGATGACCACGAAGCCCTCGGCCGCGCCGGCGAACAGGTCGTCCGGCAGGTCGGGGACGTTCTTCAGCGGGATGGTCACCACGACCAGCTCCGCACCGGCCGCCGCCTCGGTGGCGAGGACGGGGGTGGCGCCGGTCTCGGCCGCCAGGTCGGAAAGGGTCTCGGGGCCACGGGAGTTGGCCACCGAGACGTCGTGGCCGAGGGCGCTGAGGCGGCGGGTCAGGTTGCCGCCGATGTGGCCCGCGCCGATGATGCCGATCTTCATGGGGTGTGCTCCGTGTCTGTCGGTCGGGGAGGTGGGTCAGGCCAGCGCGCTGAGCTCGGCGAAGTCCGCGTCGTCCAGGGTGACCAGGGCGCCGCCGAGGTTCTCCTCCAGGTGGGCGACCCGGGAGGTGCCGGGGATCGGCAGCACGACCGGCGAGCGGCGCAGCAGCCAGGCCAGCGCGAGCTGGGCCGGGGTGGCGTCGAGGCGGGCCGCGATCGAGTCCAACTTGCTGCCCGGGCGCGCGAGTTCACCGGTGGCGATCGGGAACCACGGGATGAAGGCGATGCCCTCGGCCGTGACGTGGTCGAGCACCCGCTCGGAGCTGCGGTCGACCAGGTTGTAGCGGTTCTGCACGGAGACGATGGTGGCGTGCTTGCGGGCCTCCTCCAGCTCCTCCACGGTGACCTCGGAGAGGCCGAGGTGGCGGATCTTGCCCTCCTGCTGGAGCTGCGCCAGCTCGCCGAGCTGGTCGGCCAGCGGCACCTGCGGGTCGATCCGGTGCAGCTGGTACAGGTCGATCCGCTCCAGCCCGAGGTGGCGCAGGCTCAACTCGACCTGCTGGCGCAGGTACTCGGGCCGGCCCACCGGGTGCCAGCCGTTCGGCCCGGTCCGGGTCAGGCCGCCCTTGGTGGCGATCACCAGGTCGTCGGCGTACGGGCGCAGCGCCTGGCGGATCAGGTTCTCGCTGATGAACGGGCCGTAGGAGTCGGCGGTGTCGATGAAGGTCACACCCAGCTCGACCGCGCGGCGCAGCACCCGCACCGCCTCCGCCGGGTCCTCCGGATCGCCCCAGACCCCGGGCCCGGTGAGGCGCATCGCGCCGAAGCCGAGCCGGTTGACGGGAAGGTCGCCGCCGAGGGCGAAGCTGCCCGAGGCGTCGGCGGGACGGGGGCTGGACGAGGTGCTCATGGAGCACTCCAATCGGTCGGTCTCACGGTGCGTCAGCGGTCCGACGGGCGCCGTGCTGCCCGTCACGTGGATGCCGAACCGAGACCTTCCGGGGAATGTTCCCGTGTTGCGGCAGCATTGCGGTGCTCCGTTCAGTCGCCCGGACGGAGCCGCAGCCGTCAGGACTTGGTCTTGGAGAGCCGGTCGATGCTGATGGTCAGCGCGCTGTACGCGCTCTGCGCCTCGGCGGCCTCCGAGAGCTTCGGGCCGCCGGTCAGGCCGGTCGCCTTGTTCTGCACGCAGTTGGTGGCGGTGCGCTCGGTCTCGTCGAGCGCCTTGGACCAGTACTTCTGGGCGGTCTCGTCGGGAATCTCGCGGTACGCCTTCGCCGCTGCGACGTGGTCGAGCACCTCCTTGCAGCCCGCGATGACGGTGCTGCCACCGCCCTGGCCGCTGAGCTGTATCAGCTTGCGGATGTCGGTGCCCAGGGTGACGGTGTGCTCCTTGCCGCCCTTGTCCACCCAGCTCTTGAAGGAGTTGTCGTCGGAGGAGGAACAGCCGGCCAGGCCGGCCGAGAGCAGGGCGGCGGTGGCCAGCACGAGTACCCCGCGCAGGACGGGGCGGGGGTGGATCTCGACGGTCATGAGTGGGCACTTCCTTCGTCTCGGAGCCTGGGCGGCAGCGGAGCTGACAGCCTGTCAGGTCCGGGTGACATGTCGCAGCTCCTTCCCAGCTCCGGCCGCCGGCTCGGGTCACCGGTGCCGGCCGCTCAGCCGGTGATCCGCCAGGCGGTCCGGTCGAGGTGGAGGACCCGGTCGGCGCGGGCGGCCTGGGACGGGTGGTGGGTGATGGTGACGATCGCACCCGGGCGCCGGCGCAGCGCGTTCTCGACGTGGAGGGCGGTCGCGGCGTCGAGGTGGCTGGTGGCCTCGTCGAGGACGAGCAGGCGTGCCGGGCTGAGGAACGCACGGGTCAGGGCGAGGAGTTGGCGCTCGCCGGGGGAGAAGGCGGCGGCCGGGAGCACGGTGTCGAGGCCGCCGTGCCGGTCGGCCAGGTGCGCCGCGCCGAGGGTGCTCAGGGTCTCGGTGAGTTCGGGGGTGGAGCGGGGCGGGCCGGGCCAGCTGAGGTTGGCGCGCAGGGTTCCGGTGAAGACGTAGGGGTCCTGGGGCAGCAGGGTGCGAAGGGCGGCCTGCTCCTCCGGGAGCAGCGCTTCGGCGGACAGGCCGGAGAGCAGGACCTCGCCCCGGTCGGGCGGGAGGATTCCGGCCGCGACGGCGGCCAGGGTGGACTTTCCGATGCCGGAGGGGCCGACCACGGCGAGGGACTCGCCGTCCTCGATCGTCAGGTCGAGGTCGGTGAAGACCGGTTCGGCGTGGGCCCCGTAGGAGAAGGCGGCGCCGCGCAGTTCGAGGGCGGGCGCGCCGGGGACCGGTGCGGCGCGGGCGTGCGGGGCCGGGGGCAGGGCGGCGGACGTGGTGGCCGCGAGGCGGCCGGCGGCGACGGTCATCCGCAGCCAGGACGGGCCGAGGCCCTGCATCAGCAGGCGCACGGCGGGCTCCAGGGTGCCGAGCAGGTAGGCCAGGGCTCCCAGCAGCCCGCCGGGGGTCAGGCCGTGGCGCAGCAGCACGGGTGCGGCCAGGACCAGGACGGCGAGCGGGCCGTGCACGCCGAGGGCGACCAGCAGGTGGCGGACGGCGGCGAGGCGGGCCAGCCCGCGTCCGGCGGCCTCGTTGGCGGCGATGTCGGCCAGGATCCGGTCGAGGGCCCGCTGTTCGGCGCCGCAGGCGACCAGATCGCGCAGGGCCGTCGTGGCGTCGAGCGTGGAGGAGGCCAACTCCTCCTCCGTGACGAAGAGTTCGCGCTGCCGTCGGGCCATCCGGGGGGTGAGGGCGGCGAAGGTCAGCAGCGCCAGCAGCAGAGGCGCGGCGACCGGCGGCACGGCGGCCGGGGCGAGGGCGGCCGTGCCCACCAGGACGGCCGCGACGGTGAGCAGGAGGTGCGAGACCAGCAGGAGTTGACCCGCCAGGCCGTCCCGGACCGCCTCCACCTGGCGGGTCACCTGGGCCACCGCCAGGGCCGCCGCGCCGTCGCTGTGGCCGCGCGCGCCGGTGGCACGGCGCAGCAGTCCGGCCGAGGCCGTGGTCAACAGCCGGTCCCTGGCCGGTTCGACGGTCCGGGCGAGCGGGCCGTAGGCGCGGCGGGTGGACCAGGCGGAGAGCAGTGCGGCGGCGGCGAAGAGACCCAGCCAGGCGGCCGCCCGGCCGGGGCGGTGGGCGAGGAAGCCCTGGTCGACGGCGAGGGAGAGGGCCTTGCCGGAGAGCGCGGCGGGGGCGGCGGAGAGCACGGTCCAGCCGGCCAGGGCCGCCAGCTCCCGGGCGCTGCCGGTGAGGGCGGAGCGGAGCAGGGTGAGCGCGGGGCGGGGTGAGGCGGTCATCGGCGGCTCCCCGGCGCGACTGACGGCTGGACGGCGGATTCGGCCGACGGCGCGGCGGCGGGCTGGTCGGCGGGCTGCTCGGCGGGCTGGTCGGCGGGCGGAAGGGGCGCAGCCGTCGGTGCCGTGGGTCCGTCGGGGGTCTCGACGGTGAACAGCGCGCGGTACTCGCGCCGTGCCCACAGCACCCGGTGCGGGGCGACCGCCCGTATCCGTCCACCCTCCAACCACGCCACCAGGTCGGCCCGTTCGGCGATCGCGGCGCTGCGGGTGGTGGTGAGCCTGGTCCGCCCGGCGGCGTGCACCGCGAGGGCGTCCAGGACGGCGTCCTCGGTGGCCCGGTCCAGGCTCGCGGTGGCGTCGTCCAGGACGAGGAGGCGGGCGGGGCGGCAGAGTGCCCGGGCCAGGCCGGTCCGTTGGCGCTCGCCGCCGGAGAGCGGGGCGTCGGCCATCGGGGTGCGGTAGCCGAGGGGGAGGCGGCGCAGGAAGGCGTCGGCCCCGGCGGCCCGGGCGGCCCGCTCCAACTCGCCCTCGCCGAGCGCGGGTCGGCCGAGGGCCAGGGCCTCCCCGACGGTGCCGCCGTAGAGGACGGGGTCGGCGAAGGCCACCGCGACGGCGCCGCGCAGCCGGTCCGGCCGGACGGCGCCGAGGTCGGCTCCGTCGAGCCGTACCCGGCCGGCGTCGGGGGCCGTGAGCCCGGCGGCGAGGGCGGCCAGTGCGGAGGTCGCACTGTCGTCCGATCCCACCACGGCGACCCAACTCCGGCCCGGAACCGTGAGGTTGAGGCCCACCAGCAGCGGCGTCAGCGCCACCTCGTGGAACTCCAGGCGGCCCGCCCCGGCCGGCAGCGGCCGGACTCCGGCCAACGGCGCCGGTACAGTGGTGAGTTCGGCGATCCGGGCCGCGCCCGAGCGGGCCCGGGCCAGGTCCAACAGGCTCTGGGCGGCGCCGAACCCGCCCAGCCCGACGGTCGCGTAGGCCAGCGCGGCGGCCAGTCCGCCGGGGCTCAGCCGCCCGGCCGCCAGCTCGGCCCCGGCGGCGGCCAGGACGGCCACGTGGGTGGCGGGCGCGAGCAGTCCGACCTTCCAGGCGGTCTCGCGCTGGCTGGACCAGAGGCCGTGGCCGTGTCGCGACATCTCCGGCAACGGGCCGAGCACACGGGCGAGTTCGGTCTCCTCGGAGCCGGCGGCGCGGATGCTCCGCGCGCCCCGGAGGGCCTCGACCAGGCGGTTGGCGATCTCGCCCTGCGCCACCTGGTACGCCTCGCCGTGGCGGGCGGTGCGGCCGACCTGACGGCGCACCAGCCACCACCCCAGGGGGGCGGCCACCAGGAAGGCGAGGGTGGGCCACGGGGCGAGCAGGAACAGCCCCGCCACGGCGCCGAGGCCGGTCACCAGCTGGGCGGCGGTGTACACCACGGCGGCGCCGGCCAGCCCGGCCAGCGGGGCGCTGCCGGTCAGCCGGGCCGCGAGGTCCCCGGCCGCTGGGCGCTCGCCGGTACGGGGGCCCACCGGGCCGGGCCCGGCGGCGGCCAGGTGGCGCACCGTCGCCCCCCGCAGCGCGGCCGTGACGGCGGCCGCCCCGCGCGGCGCGGCGAACTGCGCGGCCGACTCGGCGAGCGCGAACACCGCGACCAGGAGGACCAGTTGGGCCCCGGCCGACATCCCCGCCCGGTGGTCGTCACCGGCCAGGGTGCGGTCGACCGCGCGGGCCAGGG
This sequence comes from Kitasatospora sp. NPDC004289, assembly GCF_053602875.1. Lineage (NCBI taxonomy): Bacteria > Bacillati > Actinomycetota > Actinomycetes > Kitasatosporales > Streptomycetaceae > Kitasatospora > Kitasatospora sp. NPDC004289. The sequence continues at coordinate 9,820 of NZ_JBSGEL010000021.1, forward strand.
TGCGCGGCAGCAGCAGGGTGCAGGTGGTGCTGGCGGCCACGGCGAGGGCCAGCAGCACGGTCCAGCGGCGGCCCAGTCGGAGGACCGGGCGGAGGGGCGAGGGACGGGAGGTGCGCGGCAGCGGCACGGGCGCTCCTGGGTGGCAGCGACGGGGAGCGGGAACGCCGGAGCCGGCCGTGCGGCGGACCGCACGGCCGACGGGGTGGATCAGACGCAGAGCACCGTGCTGACGGTGCTGTTGGTGCAGTTCACCACGGACAGGGAGCTGATGACCGAGCGGTACTCGGTGGTCTCCTCGGGGGTCTCCAGGGCCTGCAGGTCGAGGATCGCCATGGCTGTCTCCTTCGGTACTGGGTGGAGCGTGGGCTTCCCGGCGGTCGCCGGAAACTGGTGGGGCGGCATGACCCGGCCGCGACGGGGCCGCGGGCCCGGAGGCCCGTCGGGGTGAGGGGCGCGAGGGGCGCGAGGGCAGCAGGGGCCCTCGGGTGCCTCAGGGCCAGAAGGGCATCGGTGCGGTGCCGTCGTACACCGAGGCCAGGGCGGTGAGCACGCCGGCGGTCCCGGTCGCCAGGTCCATCGACAGGCGCAGCAGCTGCTCACCGGGGAAGGCCGGGTGGCTGCGGTGCGGCAGCACGTGCCAGGCCAGACGGCGGACGTGACGGGCGATCAGCTCCTCGGTGCGGGCGTCCGCCCGGCCGTCGGCGGAACGTTCCTGCGCGAGCAGGGCGATCAACCCGGCGCGGCCGTTGAAGAGGTTCGGCTGGACGATGAACTCCGGCTCCGCCGCCGCCCGGACCAGGCCGACCCGTTCGCCCAGCTGCTCGTCCGGGCGCAGCCTCAGCAGCGCCCGGGCCACCGCGGCGATGCCCGCGCTGCCGGCCTCCAGGTAGGGCAGCACCCGGCTGCCGTCGTCGACTTGGAGCGTTCCGTCCTCGGCGAGGACGCACCGCTCCAGGTCCCGGTCGAGCGCGGCGCGGGCCAGGTCGAGCAGCTGCGGCCGGCCGGTCTCCTCGTGCAGCGCCAGGAGCAGCAGCGCGGTGCCGCTCGCCCCGTGCAGCAGCCCGGCGCGGGCGCCCTTCGGGGCGGGCCCGCCCAGCCGCAGGGCCAAGACGGCCTGGTCCGCGCTCCGGGCGGCGGCCGTGAACAGCTCGCGGTCGCCGGTCAGCCGGGCGAAGTGCAGCTGGGCCAGGCCGATGCCGGCCGCGCCGGAGGAGAGGTCGGGGCCCCGGCCCTCGGGGTCGTCCTTCTCCAGGCGGTGGAGCAGGTCGAGCGCGGCGTCCCGGTGGCCGAGCCGCTCCAGTGCCCAGGCGGTGCCGTGCGCGCCGACGAACAGGCCGGGTCGGCAGGGTTCCCGCCGCACCGCGTCGAGCAGCCAGGCCAGGTGCTCCGGGGCGGGTTCGGCCCCGACGGTGTGCAGCGCCCACAGGACCCCGGCCGCACCGTAGGACAGACCGAGCCCGTCGTGGGTGAACTGGGCCGGGTCGCCCGGGAAGAGCCGGTCCTCCCGTTCGGGGGTGGCGCTCGCGGTGATCGCGGCCACCAGCTCCTCGCGCAGCCGGGGCCAACTCGCCGGCTCACCGTCGAACAGCGCCTCCACGGCTGCGAGTTCGAGCTCCTGGGCCGGATCGGAGCAGCCGGGGAAGGACAGGTAGCCGGCGGGCAGGTCGAACCGCGCCTCGGCCTCCCGGACCAGTGCGGTGCCCTTGGCCGGGTGCAGCACGCTGAGCGGCAGCAGCGGCAGGAACGCCCAGAGCCGCAGCGCGGCCAGCGCGTGCTCGTCGATGGCGAAGCCGGTCAGGCCGGCCGGTGGGGCGAACCCGGCCGCGCCGAGCGCGGGGCGGACGAACGCCTCGGCGGGGGAGGCGAGTTCGAAGTCGACGAAGACCACCGATCCGTCGTCGCGGACGATCAGGTTGCGCGGGTGCAGGTCGCCGAAGACGATGCCCCGGCCGTGGATGGCGCGCATCCCGCGCTCCACCTCGCCGAGCACCGCGAGCACCTCGTCCCGGTAGGCCGTGACGGTGGCCGCGTCGGCGCCGGGGTGCACCAGCGGGTAGCGCTGCCCGAACCACTTGTGCAGGCCCTCGCCCTCGACGTACTCCTGCACCAGGAAGCGGTGCTCCCAGGCCGTCAGGTCGCCGAGCACGGCGGGCACCGAGTCGAGCCCGGCCAGCGTCTCCAACACCCGCTGCTCGCGGGTGAGCCGGGTGACGGCGTCCTCGCCGCGCTGGTCCAGCCCCGCGTACGGGCGGCCCTCCTTGAGCACCACCGGGCCGCCGCCCGCCGCCGGCCGGGCCAGGTAGATGCCGCCGCCGTTGGAGAAGTGCAGCGCCCGCTCCACCGTGAACGGGAACTCGTCGTCGTGGCTGGCGCGGCCGGCCCCGGCGACGGTCTCGCGCAGGACCTCCGGCACCGGTGCCCAGTCGGGAAGGTCGAAGGCGGCCCGCCGCACGTCCGGCCGCAGCCGGCCGGAGGGTTCGCGCAGCGCGAGCACCAGCTCGCCCTCCTCGTTGCGGCAGAACTGCTCGGTGAACGCGCCGTAGCGCAGGTAGAGCGGCCCCCTGCGCCAGCGGAGGTCACTGAGCACGTACGGGCCGGGGGCCCCGTCCAGCGCCTCGTCCAGTTCGGTCAGACATCGGCCCAACTGGCCGTCGTCCACCGGGTAGAGCGTCATGAACTTGCCGCTGGAGCCGCGGGCGGCGTACTTGGCGTTCTGGGTCTGCACCAGGACCGGGCTTCGGAGGAACTTGAAGGCCAGCCCGTTCGCGTGGCAGTACGGGCGCACCACGTCCAGGATGCGCTGGGCGTTCTCCGGGCGGGCGGAGACGTGCACCTTCCAGCCCTGCTCGGGTATCGGCAGGTCGGCGGGCCGGTGCCCGACCCACACCTCGCGCAGGCTGCGCACCCAGCCGCTCGGCGCCGGCTCGGTGGTCGCGGGGAACTCCTCGCGGGCGGCCCACTGGACCGGTGAGTCGTAGAAGACCGGATCGGCGTAGGAGTACGCCTCGTAGCGCATGTCCATCGGATCGCTCCAGGGCGCGTGGCTGACGGAGGACGGCACCGGACCGGGCGCGGGGAGGGGCGCTGGGCCGGGAAGAACGGCACGGGGTCCGGGTGCCGGCGAGAGAGCGCGGGGCGAAGGTCCAGCGGGGCCGGGACGCGGGCCGAGGGAGTGCCTCGGGAGTCCGGTCCGGGCCGGGGGTGAACCGCCCACCGAGAGTCTGGGGGGGCCGGTGCGCAACTCGCCAGTGGTCCTGACGGGGTTGGCCGGATTCAGCGGGCGCATGCCAGGAGCACGGGACGGACGGGAGTGCTCGGGAGCATCGTGTGCGACTGATCGTCGGATCCGCTGCCGACGGGCCCGGCAGTGCTGGGTTCGTGGCATTTGCCGACGGCAACGGTGTCGTGGGGGAGCGTTCTCCCGGCCGGGCGGCCGCCCGTCGGGACCGGCCGGCGGACGGGCGCACATCGCCGGTTCGGCGGAGCGCACGGCTCCGGACCGGAGCACCCGCCCGGCCGCCGGTGTCCGAGATCCGACCGGCGCACCGGCGGCGCGGGAGGCGTGCGTGCGAGCCCCGGCGCTGCCCGCCGTGGTGACGGGCCCCGCGAACGCACCCGGCCCACCCTGATCATCCGATGGGATGGAGAGCAGCCTGCTGGTAGGGATGGTGACCGGCCGTCAGGCCGCAGTGCGCCACGGACCCGGAGGTGGACGGATGGACCGGCCCGACCAGCAGGACAGGACCCGATGTCGGCGGCGGGAGCGACGGTGGCGGGCGGGCGGGCGGCCGGTTGCGGGGTGTCCGGCGACCGTGTGGTCGGCGACCGGGCGGCGGGAGGTGCGCCTTGGCGGGATGTGACGAGCGGGTGCTGCGCGCGCTGGTCGAGCTGGCCGACACCTTCGGTGAGGACTTCGACGTGGTCGGACACCTCGGGCGGCTCGCCGAGTGCGCCGCCGGCCTGCTCTCGATGGCCTCGGTCGCCTCCGTCGCCTCGGTGGCGGTGGTGCTGACCGGCACCGGCGGAAGCCTGCACTGCGCCGCCGCGACGGACGGACGGGCCCGGCTGCTCGGCGGAGTGGAGGCCGAGAGCGGTCAGGGGGCGGCGGTGGCCTGCCTGCGCAGCGGCCGGGAGGCCCGCTTCCTGGCCGGCCAGGGCCCGGCGGACTGGCCGCTGTTCGCCGCCGCCGCCGGACGCTCCGGGGCCCGGGCGGCCGTCGGCCTGCCGCTGCGGCACCGCGAGCGGGTGCTCGGCGGGCTCGGCCTCTACGCCGACTCCGAGGCGGCGCTGGCCCCGGACCCGCTGCGGGTGCTGCGGGCCTTCGCCGAGGTGACCGCGATCGGCGTGCTGCGCGAGCAGTCCGCCCGCCACCAGGCGCGCACCGCCGAGCAGTTGAGGACCGCCCTGGCCAACCGGGTGGCCATCGAACAGGCCAAGGGCTTCCTGGCCCACCGCCTCTCGACCACCCCGGACGCGGCCTTCGAACTCCTCCGCAGCTCCGCCCGCTCCCGCGGCCAGCGCCTCACCGACCTCGCCACCGCCGTCCTGCACACCCCGCCGGACGCGCCGCTGCCGCTGCTCCCGCCGGCCTGAGGCGGTGTCAGGCCGGCGGCAGCAGGCCCGCCGGCGTCAGGACCTGGCGTCAGGCCTGCCGGAACGGGCCGTGCAGGGCCGCCCACTGGAGCAGCATCACGGTCTTGCCGTCGCAGATCCGGCCGTCGAGGGTCATCGCCAGGGCCTCGGTGAAGGGGATTTCGAGGACCTCGATGTCCTCGCCGTCCTCCTCCAGGCCGCCGCCGGTGCCGGTGCGGTCGGCCGCGGTGTAGGCGGCGGCGAAGAAGTGCAGGCGTTCGGTGACCGAGCCCGGACTCATGTAGGAGTCGAACAGGTGGGTGAGCGGCCCGAGTTCGACGCCGAGCTCCTCGGTGCTCTCCCGGCGGACCGCGGTCTCCGGGTCGTCCGCGTCCAGCAGGCCCGCCGCCGCCTCGATCAGCATCCCGTCCGGGTGGCCGTTGACGTAGGCGGGGTAGCGGAACTGCCGGGTGAGCAGCACGAGGCCGCGCTCCGCGTCGTACGGCAGGACCACCGCGCCGTTGCCCCGGTCGTAGGTCTCGCGCTGCTGGCTCTCCCAACGCCCGTCCCGGCGCCGGTAGTCGAAGGTGGTGCGGCGCAGGACGTGCCAGCCGCGGGAGGTGAGCTCGACCTCGCGGACCCGGACGCCGGCGTTGCGGTCGAGGTCACGGCCGGCCAGGTGGAGACCGGTGCGGCCGCGGTGGTCGGGGGTGTCGGTGCCGGGCAGCGGAGGGCCGGGTGTCGGCTGTTCGGTCATGGCGGTTACGATACATGCAGAATCGTGCAAGAACAGGAAGGAACGAGGATGCTGGCTGCCGAACGGCGCGACCACCTGCTGGAACTGCTCGCCCGCACCGGCAAGGTGGTGGCCAAGGAGGTCGCCGTCGACCTGGGCATCTCGGAGGACAGCGTCCGCCGCGACCTGCGCGACCTCGCGGCCGAGGGGCTGTGCCAGCGGGTCTACGGCGGCGCGCTGCCGGTCTCCCCGGCCGTGGCCGACTACGGGGCGCGGCAGGCCGTCGCCCCCGACGGCAAGCGGAGGGTGGCGGCCGCGGCCGCCGCGCTGGTCCGGCCGGGCGGCTCGGTCATCCTGGACGGCGGCACCACCGCCCTCGCGGTGGCCCGGGCCCTCCCGAAGGACCTCGGCTGCACCGTCATCACCCACAGCCCGACCGTCGCCACCGCCCTGATCGACCATCAGGGTGCGGAGATCTACCTGCTCGGCGGCCGGGTCTTCAAGCACTCGGCCGTCACCTGCGGCGCCGCCGCGGTGGAGGCCGCCCAGAACGTCTCCGCCGAGCTCTGCCTGCTCGGCGTCACCGGCGTCCACCCCGAGGCCGGGCTGACCACCGCCGACGCCGACGAGGCCGCGATGAAGCGCGCCCTCGCCGGGCGGGCCGCCGACACCTACGTCCTGGCCTCCTCGGAGAAGCTCGGCACCGCCTCCCAGTACCGGGTCCTCCCCTGGGAGAAGGTCACCGCCGTGCTCACCGACGCCGCCCCCCTGCATCCGGTGGTCGCCGGGCTCACCGCCCTCGGCGTGGACGTCCGGTCCGCCCCCTGACGGCAGGTCACGGAAATCACTCCCGCTCCGGAGCGCCCACCGCGTACCGTCTGCGGATGACCATTTCCCCCTCCGACCGCGTGCACGGCTCCCTGCTCGGCGGCGCCCTCGGCGACGCGCTGGGCTGGCCGGTGGAGTTCCGCCGCCTGGACCGCATCCGCGACGACTACGGCCCCCGGGGCGTGACCGGCCTGCGGGCCGCCGACCGCCCGGGCGACCGGGCCGGGGACATCACCGACGACACCCAGATGACCCTGTTCACCGTCGAGGGCCTGCTGGCCGGCGGCACCCCGGCCGACCTGCACCGCTCGTACCGGCACTGGCTGCTGACCCAGCGTCGGGAGGGCCCGGGCCCGCAGCCCGCCTCGCCCCTGCTGGCCCATGCCTTCCTCTACGCCCGCCGGGCCCCCGGCAACGCCTGCCTGAGCGGACTGGAGGAGCACCCGGACTTCGTCCCGCCGGTCGCGACCGGGCAGGTCGGGCCGGTGAACGGGCACTCCAAGGGCTGCGGCACCGTGATGCGCTCGGCCCCCTTCGGCCTGCTCGGCCTCGGCCCCGACGCGTCCTTCGAACTGGCCGCCCAGTGCGCCCAGCTGACCCACGGCCACCCCACCGGCCAACTGGCGGCCGGCGCCTTCGCCGCCCTGGTCGACCGGGTGGCGGCCGGTCTGCCGCTGCCCGAGGCGCTCGCCGCGGCCGTCGAGACGCTGGAGCGCCACCCGAACGCGGCGGAGACCGTCGAGGCCCTGGACCGGGCGGTGCGCATCGCCGCCGAGGGCCCGCCGTCGGCGGAGGCGGTGGAGCGCGTCGGACTGGGCTGGATCGCCGAGGAGTGCCTGGCCATCGCGGTGTACTGCGCCCTGACCACCACCGACGCCCGCTCGGCCCTGCTGCTCGCCGTCAACCACTCCGGCGACAGCGACTCCACCGGGGCGGTCTGCGGCAACCTGGTCGGTGCCCTGTACGGCGCGCAGGCCCTCCCCGCCGACTGGCTGGCGGTGGTCGAGGGCCGGGAGCTGATCACCGAGATGGCCGACGCCCTTCTGACGCGGGCTCGGCCCGGCGCCTGACCGAGGGTGGGCTCGGCCGGGCGCCTGACCGAGGGGGCTCAGTCCTCGTCCGGAAAGCCGTCGTCGATGCGCTGCTGCTCCTGTGCGGCGAGGGTGCGGTAGTGCTCCTCGCGGGCCTCCTCGCCGACATGGGCGGCGGCCGCAGTGGCGGCCCGGAGGGTGACCAGTGCGAGGCTGGGCACCTCGGCGGCCTGCCGGTCGGCCTCGGCGAAGACCGTGGCGGCGAGGTCGGTGGCAGCGCTGCCCGCGAGGAGGAAGAGCTCCTCGACGTACGTCCGGCCGAGGCCGTACTCCCACCACTCGGGGACGTCCGTCAGGGCCCGGCGGCACTCGGTCAGCGCCTCCCAGGCCGCCGGGTGGTGCCCGGCCCGGCGTTCGAGCCCGGCCAGGTCCTGCCAGCCGAAGGCCCGGTCACGGGCGCCCCCGGCGAACCGCAGCGACTCGCGCTGTACTCGAGCCGCCTCCACGAAGTCACCCAACTCGGCCAGGTGGTAGCGGAGTTCGCGAAGGGTGTCCGCGTCCCGCTCCTGCCCGGCGGCCCAGGCGTCCAGCAACTCCCGGGCGCGCTCGGTCTCGCCGCTCATCCGGGCGCGCTCGACCAGGGTGATCGGGTCCTCCGCCGCCGGGTCGGCCGGGAAGCGCCTGCGCATGAACGGGAACCAGTCGGTCACCTCCTGCTCGGAGACACACGGCCTCCCGTCCTCGCCGAGCAGCCGCTCCAGCAGGGCCTCCCGCTCCGGGTGTTCGCCCGCGCGGACGTGGGCGAGAGTGGCCTCCACGCCCGCCGCGCAGACCGCCTGGACGTCGTAGCCGCACCAGGTGTCGAAGTTGGCCCGCTTGATCTCCCACTGCTGCCAGACGTCCTCGACCACCCGGTACTCGGCGAGCAGCAGTCCGGCCAGCGTGGTCTCCTCGGTCAGCCCCTGGAACGGCGCCTCCCGTCGGCACTGCGCCTCCTGCCCGGCGAGCCAGCGGACCAACTCCAGGTCTCCCGGCCGCCGGTCGTACTGCAGGGCCCAGAGCACCTGGGCCCGCCGCGCCGCGTTGCGGTCGTACTCGTACCCGTCCGCGCCGACGGCCCGCTCGTACCGCAGCTCCTGCCAGGCGGCGGCCGACTCCCGCATCCGCACCAGTTCGTTCGACATCGGGCCAGCATCGCACCGGCCCCGGACGACACCGACGGCGGGTCGCCGTCACGAGGGGAGCCGGAGGGCGGTGGCGCGCTGGAGGAGGTGGTCGGCGGGGTGGCGGCGGCGGTGGGGGAGCAGGCCGCGGTGCAGACGGGCGGCGGCGGAGTGGGCGCGGCGGGAGGAGAGGTGGGGGTAGACGTCCAGGAACTGGTGCCAGGTGGAGCAGGCGGCGTCGAGGCGGCCGGCGGTGAGTTGACGCTCCGCCAGCTTGGCGAGGACCAGGGCGTGGGAGCGGGTCTCGGTGCGGGGGCGGCGCGCGGCGGAGGTCTCCAGGGACTTGATGGCTCCGCCGAGGTCGCCCGACTCGGCCTGCACCAGGGCGTGGTGGTGGTCCCAGGCCGCGCGGTGGTAGTCGCCGACCGGAGGGGCCGGGCCCTCGATGCGGGGGAGCAGGTCGAAGGCCTCGTGGATGTGCCGGCGGGCGGCGGCGCGGTCGGCGGTGGCGGCCTCGGCGAGGGCGAGCTGGCCGAGGACGGAGGCCCGCACGCGGATCGCGGAGGCGGGGAGGCGGATGCCGGCGGCCGCCCGGGCCAGGTCGAGGCTCTCCCGCGGGTGGTGGAGTTCGTGGGCCTGGGCGGCCATCGCCCGGAGGGTCATGGCCTGGGCCGTCAGGTCGCCGCACTGGCGGGCCAGCTCCAGGCCGAAGCGGTAGAAGTGCAGGGCCAGGCCGTTGAGTTCGTCGTCGAAGTGCATGAACGCGCAGAGGTAGCTCAGCCGCGAGGCGGCCGCCAGCACCTCCGTGTGCCGCACGGGCGAGGACGCGGCGGCGAGCATGTCGGGGACGGCGGAGGAGAGGAAGGCGGCGAGTGCGGTGCGGGCGTGGCCGCCGCCGCGGATCAGGTCGGCGGAGGAGAAGACGGGCAGGAGGAGGGTGAGGACGTGGGGGTCCGGCGGCGGGTGTCCGTCGTCGGGGCACGGGCCAGGGGGTGCGGCGGGGTACGGGAGGGCGGGCGCCCGGTCCGCCGTCCGGGCGTCGGCGGAGAGTCGAGCCCCGGCGGCCGGCTGGTAGGCGAGCACGCTGCCGCCCCGGTCGGGGCTGAGGGCGGCGGTGGCCAGGTGGGTGAGCAGGGAACGGGGGTTGGCGGGAGGTGCGCCGTTCGCGCCGCTGTCGGCGCCGCTTCCCTCGAAGCCGGCCTCGACCGGGCCGACCGGGCGGCCGAGGCGTTCGGTGAGCGCGGCGCAGACCAAGTGGGCGACCGGGCCCCGGGGTTGGGTGCCGGTCAGCCACTGGTGGACCGAGGCGCGTTGGTAGGCGACGCCCCGTAAACCGGACTCGGCGCCGATCCGGTTGACCGCGCGGGCCAACTGGGCACCGGTCCAGCGGGATTCGAGCAGGAGTTCTCGGAGACGGACGTTCGGGACGCGGTGGACTGCCACCCGCCTGCACCTCCTCGACGGGTCGTCGGAGCTGCCGCGGCCGTCGCCGGGGAGGGCCGCGGTGTGCGCGGGCGCGCGGCAGCGGTCACCGCGGCACGAGGCCTGGGCGCCGCACGACTCCGCACGCCTACGAAGAGGTTAGGGCATCGGGTGGGCAAGGTGGGCAAAACGGGCGGGAATTGACGGGGCGGAACTCTTGACGCCCCAGTGACCGGGGAAGCCGCACGGGACGCCCGGCAGGTCGCACCATCGAGGTGACCGGGTGTGCCGAGGTGCGCGCCCCGGATGGGAGGGAACTCCGCGATGAGCAAGGCTCCACGGCCGGTGGCCGACCGGGCGGCCACCGTCCACCTCTTCCCCGGCCAGGGCGACTTCGGCCTCGGGCCGCTGCTCCGGACCCTGCCCGCAGCGCCCTCCCTGCGGCGCGCCCTGGCCGAGGTGTTCGAGGAGGCGGACCGGGCCGTCGCCGAACTCGGTGTGGCGCCGCTCGGCCCCAGGCTCGCGGCGGCCACCCCGCCGAGTGCCCGGGAGCTGGCTTCGGAGATGCCCGGCACGCTCCAACTCGCCCAGTTCGGCGTCTGCCTGGCCGTGCACCGGGCCCTGGAGGAGGACGGGCTGGTCGCCGGCCGGTTCGTCTCCGTCAGCTTCGGGGAGATCCCCGCGCTGACCGCCGCCGGCAGTTGCTCGGTGGCGGACGGTGCCCGACTCGCCTGTCGCCTCGGGCAGTTGCTCACCTCGCACGGCGGAGGCATGACCCTGCTCGCCTCCGGTCCCTTCGAGACCAGACGCCTGCTCGGCCAGGCCGGCCCGGACGCGGCCCGGACCGTACTGGCCTGCGTCAACCACGCCGGGGAGACGGTGGTCTCGGGCCCGCTCCCCGATCTGGAGGCGGCCGAGCGGCGTGCCGCCGCGATGGGCGTGCCCTACCAGCGGCTGCGGCTGCCGTTCATGAGCCACCATCCGGGCCTCGCCGAGGAGGCCGCCGCGTTCGAGTGGTACGCGCGGCAGCTGCGCTGGGAGCCGCCCCGCCGCCCGGTCTTCTCGGCGGTGGCCGGACGCCTGCACGACGCGCGCACCGACCTGCCCAAGGCACTGGCCCACTGCCTGGTCAAGGCCTTCTCGCTGCCCACCGTGCTGCCCTCGGGCCTGAACGGCGCCGCGCTCGCGGTGGAGATGGGGACCGGGGGCGCACTGGCGAGCGCGGTGCGCGCGGTCACGCCGGGGGTACGGGCGCTCGCGCCGCTCGCGGAGGGACCCTGGCCCGCGCCCTCCAGCGCTCCTGACAGTGCGTCGGGTGCCGCGTCCGGTGCTCCGTCGGGTGCTCCGTCGGGCGCCGCAGCGGGCCCGGCCTCGGGCCTCGCGGCGGGAACGGCGGCGGGTGTGGCGGCGGGCACGGAAGGGGACACGGCGGCGGCCACGGCCCGCGGCTTCGCGGTGCCCTGGACGCACGACGCGCGACCGGCCCGCGCTGCTCACGTCGCCCGCCCCCACCGCCCTCCGTCCAGCTCCGTCGGGAGGAAGCCATGACCACCACGGCCCCCAGCGGGCTCCACGCCCGCCTCGCCCCCCTGCTCCCGCCCGAGCAGGCGGCCCCGCTGGCCCGTCTCCTGGAGGGCACCCTGCTGCGCCGCCCGCCCTCCGCCGTCACCGACACCGGTGCCCACCGCCGCCTGGCCCGGCTCGCGGCCCACCTCCCGCCCGCGCCCGAGGTCCTGGCCGAACCCGAACTCCTCGTCACTGTCAGCGAGTTGACGGCCCTCGCCGACCCCGCGCTCTACCAGACCTTCCTCTCCCACTACATCCTCTGCGTCGGCTCGCTCGCCGCGTTGGGCGGAGCGGAGGCCGACCTCGGCGGTGAGCTGGCCCACGCGCGGACCAAGGGCTCGTTCATGGTCACCGAGATCGGTGAGGCCTCCAGCCACCTGCGCATTCGGACCGAGGCCCGCTACGACGCCGGGCGCCGGGTCTTCGTGCTGCACACCCCGGACGAGGCCGCGGCCAAGTTCTCCTCCGTGGCGGCCCCCGGCCTGCCCCAGCAGGCGGTGGTCTGCGCCCGGATCGTCACCGGCCGAGGCCAGGACGGCGGCGGGGTGTTCTCCTTCCTGACGGACATCACGGGGGCCGACGGGCGGCCCGCGCCGGGGGTGAGCATCTCCGGCCCGGTCACGCTGGACGCGCTGCCGCTGCCGTACGGCTTCGTCCGCTTCGACGGCGCCGAGGTGCCCCGCGACCGCTGGCTGGCCGACGGTGCGACGATCGACGGGCACGGCGTGGTCGACGACCCGATCGGCGGCCAGGACGCCCGCCTGCAACGGACCCTGAGCTGTGGTCAGGCCCTCTGGGCCACCCTGCCCTCCGCGATGGCGGCCCTCGCCGCCCGCTCCGCCGCGACGGCCTGGCGGTTCAGCTCCGCCCGGCGCAGCCACGGCCGGCTGGCCCCGGGCCGCCCGGTGCTGGAGTACCGCACGCAGCAGCACGCCGTGATCGGGGCGCTCGCCACCGCGTACACCCTGCGCGGCTCGGCCCGGGCCGCGTTGGCGGAGTGGGCGGCCCTGCGGGACTCGACGCCGGCCGACCCCGGGCCGGGTGCCGTGATGACCTTCTCTCCCTGGGCCGCCGTCGACCGGGCCCTCGCCCTGCGCAAGGTGCACGCCACCCGGGCGGTCGCCGAGACCGTCGACGAGCTCCGGCACCGCTGCGGCCTCTCGGGGTTCTTCGGCGAGAACCGGCTCTCCGAGTACCTCGGACTGGCCCGGGCCTTCGAGAACGCCGGCGGGGACAACACCCTGACCCTGATGGACGCCGGACGCGCCCTCGCCGAGGGGACCGCGCTCCCCGCGGAGCCGGGGGAGGAGCTTCCCGCGCCGACCGAGCCCGGCTGGTGGCCCGCCGTGCTCGCCGCCCTGCAGGACCGCCTCGCCGCCGAACTCGCCCGGTCCCTGGCCGAGCGACGCGGCGCCTCCCACGAGGGGCTCGACCTCTGGAACCCCCTGCTGGCCGACGTCCTGCTGCTGGGCGAGGTCCACGCCACCCGCCTCGCGGCCGACGCCGCGTCAGCCGGTGAGGGTGGCGGCGACGTTCCGGGTGCCGCTGAGCTCGCCACCCTCGACGGACTGCGCCGGGCCCACCGCCTGGCCGGTCCGCTGCTGGCCCACGGCGTCCTGGCCCCCGCCACCGTCCGCGCCCTCCCGGCCGCCATGGACACGGTCTGCGACCGGCTGCTGCCGCAGCTCCCCGAGGTCGTCGCGGCCCTCGACCCGGCACCCGGCGGCGCCGCCCTCGACGCCCCGGAGTACGCCGCCGCGGTGATCGAGCGTCATGCCCCCGCCCCCGTCAGCCGTCTCACCGCCCGGATCGGCAGGACCCGTGAGCCGCGTACCCCGTGAGCCGCGTACCCCATGAGTCGCGCATCCCGTGAGCCTTCGCGCTCAGGGGAGTCGCCGGCCCCGCGCGGCGGCCCGGCCCCGCGCACCAGCACCGGAAGGACACCGTGAACCACGCCCCGCACATCGGCATCCTCGGCATGGGCACCCACCTGCCGTCCGCCGTCCGCACCAACCACGACGTCGCCCGCGAGGCCGGAGTCCCGGCCGACTGGATCACCGAACGCACCGGCGTCCTCGAACGCCGCTCCGCCCGCCCCGACCAGGCCGCATCCGACCTGGCGGCCGTGGCCGTCGAGGCCGCCTGCCGGGCCGCCGGTCTCGACCCCGGGCAGCTGGACCTGCTGCTCCTGGCCACCTCCACTCCCGACGAGCTCGGACCGGCCACCGCCTGCCGGGTCCAGGCCCTGACCGGTGCGGTCAACGCGGTGGCACTGGACGTCAGCGCGGCCTGCTCCGGCTGGCTGTTCGCCGCGAAGGTCGCCCACGCCTGGCTCGCCACCACCCCCGGTGCCCGGTACGCGGCGGTGGTCGGCGTCGAGGCGTACTCCAAGTTCGTGGACCCCGCCCACCGGGGCACCGCCGTGCTGTTCGCCGACGGCGCGGCCGCCGGCATCCTCGGCCCGGTGCCGCACGGCGGCTTCCGGGGCTTCCGGCTCGGCTCGGACGGCCGGGGCGCCCACCACGTGCTGATCCCCGGCGGCGGCAGCCGCATCCCGGCCAGCGCGCGGAGCCTCGCCGAGGGCCGCCACCACATCCACATGGACGGCCGGGCGGTCGGCGGATTCATCGCGGAGATCTTCCCGCTGATCGTCGAACGGGCCCTGGCCGAGCACGACGTGGACCTCAAGGACATCGACGCCGTCATCACCCACCAGCCCAACCCGCTGCTGCTGCGCACCGTCGCCGACCGGATCGGCATCCCCGCCGACCGGCTGCACATCACCGGCGACCTGACCGGAAACATCGGCGCGGCCTCCGCCCCCTACGCCCTCGCCGACGCGGCCGCCCTCGGCCGGCTGGCGGACGGCGCCCGGGTGCTGCTCTGCGTCTTCGGCGCCGGCCTCACCTGGGGCACCGCTCACCTCACCTGGACCGGCGCACCCAGCCACCACACCCACACGGACACCCACACGGACACCCGCACCGAAGCCTGCACCGAAGCCCGCACCACGCAGCGAACTCCTCTTCCGCGCAGCACCGTTCAGGTCTGACCGGACCTCAACCCCGGAGGTTTCCCCGTGACCATCCTCGACCGCTTCCGCCTCGACGGCCGCCGCGCCCTGGTGACCGGCGCCTCCCGCGGCATCGGCCGCGCCGTCGCCGTGGCCTTCGCCCAGGCCGGTGCGCAGCTCGCGCTCTCCGCCCGTACCGAGGCCGCCCTCAAGGAGACCGCCGACCTGGTCGCCGCGTACGGCCGCACGCCCGTGCTGGTGCCCGGCGACCTCGCCGACACCGCGCAGGCGGCGTTGGTCGACCAGGCCGCCGAGGCGATGGGCGGGCTGGACGTGCTGGTCCACAACGCCGGGACGCTGCCCGTCCAGCCGGACGGCAGCCCCGTCATGGCCCCGCTCCAGTACCTGCCGCAGCCCGCCTGGGACCAGGTGGTCGCGGTCAACCTGAACGCCACCGCGGCGATCTGCCGCCACGCCCACCCCCACCTGGCCCGTTCGGACGGGGCCAGTCTGGTGCTGATGTCCTCCGTGGCCGGGGTGGTCGGCACCCCGCTGATGGAGGCCTACGCGGCCACCAAGGCCGCCCAGGTGTCGCTCGCCCGCAGCCTCGCGGTCGGCTGGGCCCGCAGCGGCATCCGGGTGAACGCGCTCTGCCCCGGCTGGGTGCGCACCGACATGACCGCCGCCGTGCAGGCCGATCCGGCGCTCTCCGCCTGGCTGTTGGCGCACGTTCCGGCCGGGCGCTGGGCCGACCCGGAGGAGGTGGCCGGCGCCGCGCTCTTCCTCGCCTCACCCGCCGCCTCCTTCCTGAGCGGCCAGGCGGTGGTGCTGGACGGCGGCCTCTCCGTCCCCGACGGCGGTCTGGCCGGCTTCCCCAAGCCGCCCTCCCCGTTCGCCCCCGCTGCCGTATGACCGCCTCCCCGTCCGACCGCCGCACCGCGGTGGTCGCCGCGGTCGGCACCGCACTGCCACCCCGGGTGGTGACCAACGGTCAGGTCATCGCCCGGGGCGGGTTGGACAGCACCGACGCGTGGATCACCAGCCGGACGGGCATCCAGCGCCGGCGACTGGCCGGACCGGGCACCAGTACCGGCGACCTCGCCACGGCCGCCGCCCGTGCCGCCCTCGACGCGGCGGCGGACCGCGCTCCCGTCGGCACGGCCTCGGGCCGCGCCACCCTCGGAGCGGGCCCCGTCCCGAGCACCGCCCCCGGCCCCGACCTGCTGCTGCTCGCCACCACCACCCCCGACCGCCCCTGCCCCGCCACCGCGCCCGAGGTCGCCCACCGGCTCGGCCTCGGCCCCGTTCCCGCCTTCGACCTCGCCGCCGTCTGCTCCGGCTTCCTCTACGCCCTCACCGTGGCCAACGCCCTCGTCAGCAGCGGTGGTTGCCGTGCCCCTCTGGTGGTGGCGGCCGAGAAGTACTCGGCGATCGTCGACCCCTTCGACCGCGACACCGCACCCCTCTTCGGCGACGGCGCCGCCGCCGTCCTGCTCCGCCCCGGGACCCCGGACGAGCCCGGCGCCGTGCTGGCGAGCGACTGGGGCAGCGACGGCGGCGGGAGCGGCCTGATCACGGTCGAGGCCGGCGGCACCCGGTTGCCCGCCGCCGACCGACTCCCGCGTGAGCAGCGGCACTTCCGGATGAGCGGCCGTCAGGTCTACGCCCACGCCGTCCGCCGGATGGCCTCCTCGTCCGCGGCCGCACTGACCGCCACGGGGTGGCGGGCCTCCGACGTCCGGGCGTTCATCGGCCACCAGGCCAACCAGCGGATCCTGGACGCCGTCGCCGACCGGGTCGGCATCGCCCCGCCGCACCGCTTCGGCAACATCGGCGAACTCGGCAACACCGCCGGTGCCTCCATCCCGCTGGCCCTCGCCGACGCCCTCGCCCGAGGCCGGTGCGCGCCCGGCGCACCGACCCTGCTCACCGCCTTCGGCGGCGGCCTGACCTGGGCCTCCGTCACCCTGCGCTGGCCGGACGCCCCGGTCCGCGCCGTCGAACCGCCCGACCCCGCCCCGTCCGATCGCCTCGCACCGCCCCGCGCTCCCCAGGAGGTCAGTACACCGTGAACACCGCCGCCAACCCCGTCCGCGCCCACCTGGTCACCCTGCTCACCGAGAAGTTCGACGCGCCCGCCGACGCCGTCGCCGACGCCGCCGCCCTCCAGGACCTCGACCTCGACTCGCTGGCCCGGGTCGAGCTGGTCGTCAGCCTCCAGGAGCACTGGGGCGTCACCCTGGACGACGACGCCGACTCCGCCGCCGACGTCACCGTGGCCGACCTGGTCGGCCGGGTCAGCGCCCTGCTCGCCCAGTCCACCCGCCTGGCCGGGCCCTCGGCGTGAGCACGCTCCGGGAGGGCCCGAGCCCGGCTCCGCAGGCGGCTTCCGCTCCGACTCAGCCCCCGGGCCGGGCCTCGTCCCGGCCCTCAGCCCCGGCCCCGGCCTCGTCCCCGTCCCCGTTCCGGACCCCGCCCCCGACCGCGAGCGTGCCTGCGGCTCACGGTCGGGTCCCGGTCTCGGCCCCGGTTTCCGCTGCGGCCCGGGCCCCGGGAGCGCGAGTCCGGGCACCACTGGCCGTCACCGGGATCGGGCTGGTCACGCCGGCCGGGGTCGGGGCCGAGCAGACCTGGCGGGGCGTCCTCGAAGGCCGTCCCGCCGCCGCCCCCGACCCGCTGCTGGCGGGGCTGCCCGTCGGCCTCTCCTGTCGGGTGGCCGGCGACTACCTGGCCCTGACGGGCCGTCGGCAGCCCTGGCGGCTGGACCGGGCCACGCACTTCGCCCTGGCCGCCGCCCGGCAGGCCGTCACCGACGCCGGCCTGGACCCGGCCGACTGGGACGGCGCCCGCGTCGCGATCGTCCTCGGCTCCGCCGCCGGGGGCATCGGCAGCTACGAGCAGGCCGCCGACCGCCTGCGCACCCAGGGCCCGGGCGCGGTCTCGCCCCTCACCCTCCCCGCCTTCCTCCCCAACATGGCCGCCGGTGAACTGGCCATCGACCTCGCCGTCACCGGCCCCGTCCTGCACACCGCCACCGCCTGCGCCTCGGGCGCCACCGCCGTCCAGACGGCCGCCCTGCTGCTGCGTTCCGACGCCTGCGACATCGCCGTCGCGGGCGGCGCCGACGCCATGGTCACCCCGGTCTGCGTGAGCGGCTTCGCCCGGATGCGGGCGCTCTCCCGCAACCCCGAACCCGCTTCCGCCGCACGGCCGTTCGACGCCGACCGGGACGGATTCGTGATCGGCGAGGGCGCCGGCTTCCTGGTGCTGGAACGTCAGACCGACGCCGCCGCGCGGGGAGTCCGGCCGAAGGCCCTGCTGGTCGGCGCCGGGAGCGCCGCCGACGCCCACCACGCCACGGCCCCGCACCCCGAGGCGCGCGGGCTCGCCTCGGCCGTCCGGCTGGCCCTGGCGGAGGCCGGGGCCACCCCGGAGGACGTCGACCACCTCAATGCCCACGGCACCGGCACCCTGCTCAACGACGCCACCGAGGCCCGGATGATCGCCGCCCTGTTCGCCCGCCGCCCACCCTCCGTCACCTCCGCCAAGGGCACCATCGGCCACACCATGGGCGCCGCCGGCGCCATCGAGGCGGCCCTCACCGTCCTCACCGTCGCCCACCAACTCGTGCCCCCCACCGCAGGGTTCACCACCCCCGACCCCGACACCGCGCCGATCGACCTGGTCCACACCGCGCCCCGCCCCCAGCCCGTCCGCCTCGCCCTCTCCACCTCGGCCGGCTTCGGCGGCCACAACACCGCCCTGGCCTTCGCCCCGACACCGTGACGATCCGTTGCGCGAACGCTGCGACTGCTCCGCCGGGCGCTTCCGCAGGACGGTGAAGGGGGACACTCCCGAAGGCCGTACTACATCCGATCCGTCCAAGGAGCAGATGGGCCATGGCAGTTCACCTCACCGCAGCGGAACTCCGCCTCCTCCACGGCATCGAGGAGTCCCTGCGCCTCACCGACCCCTCCCTCGACCGCCTCCTGCGCCGACCGCCGGGCCTGCTGCGGCGCCTCGCCCGCCGGCCGCTCCCGCTCGTCCTCACCGTCCTGCTGCTCTCCCTGCTCGCCGAGGCCTGCACGGTCCTCGCCGTCCTGCGGACCCCGTGGGCGGCCGTGCCCGCCGTGTGCGCGGGCGTCGCGGTGCTGGCCGCCTTCCGCCGCCTGGCGGGCCTGCGGCTGCGTTGACCACGGCCCCGGCCCGCTGCACGACCGATGCCCCGCCGGATCGTCCCGACGGGGCATCAACCACTGCTGACCGTAGTGGAGTTCAGGATCGGACCACGGTCGCGGTCGAGGTGGTCGCCGTCGCGGTCGCGGTCGCGGTCGGGTGGCGGTGGCGCCAGTACGGGTTGTTCCGGGGCAGGCCCGCGCTGACCCGGCCGTACATGCCGAAGGTCGCGATGAGCAGGCCCATCACGAAGCTGAAGATCACGTTGGGCATCCGGAACGCCAGCAGGTTGGCGGAGCGCTCCAGCAGCGCGAGGTTCACGAAGCCGCTGACGACGAACAGCGTGCCGACCACGATGTTGACGGTGGAGGCGGTGTTGCCGCCGATGACCGCACCGGTGATCAGCACGGCGGCGACCACCAGGGAGACGACGCTGAGCAGCCCGTTGGAGGACAGCCCCGCGACGTCCTCGCCGTCCGTGCTGAAGAACGACAGGCCGTCCGCCAGCCCGAGGCAGCCGAACACCAACAGCACCGCGCCGCACAGTCCGGCGCCGATCCGGTAGACCTGGTTGAGTCGGTGGTCGACCGGCAGTTCGTCCTGGAGTTTCATGGCCCGATCCCTCCTCACGGGGCCCGGAGTCGTTCCGGCCCTCCACCGGAGACGGTCCTCCGGGGAGCCGCGGAGAGGCACTCGCAGCGCTCGCGCAGCGTTTGCGGAGTCGGCGGCCGCAGCCCGCCCCGTGTCGGACCATCCGTCCGGGGCACCGGTCCCGAAGGATGGGTACCCCACCCGCGCCAGAGCCTGTCTGACAATTCCCGTCGGGTCCGGCCCGCCCGGCACGCACGCTCGCCGCACGGCCGAAACGCCCAAGTAGCTCCGCTACGAGGGCGTTCCTGCCGCACGCCGATCGCACGCACCGAACGACCCGGCCTGATCCGACGCGAATTGTCAGACAGGCTCTAGGCCCGCGGGCCGCCCCACCGACCACGGAGGTCACCGCCATGGACCGTCGACTGCTCAGGGTGGTCGGAGCCGCGACCGCGGCCTACGGCGCGGCGGTGGCCGCGCGGCCGCTGCTCCTGGCCGCCCCGTCGGGCCTGGCCCCCGGCGGCGCGGTGCCCCGGGACGTGGCCACCTGTCTGCGGCCGCTGGCCCTGCGCGACGCGGCCTGCGGCCTGGCCATGGCCCTCGCACCGGACGACCGCAGCCTGCGGACCGCGACCGCCCTGCGGATCGCCTCCGACCTCTCCGACGCCCTCACCCTGACCACCACCCTCCCGGAACGCCGCCACCGGACCATGGCCCTCACGGTCTCGGTCGGCTGGGCCGCGCTCTCCGTCCTCGGTCTGGCCCGCACCCCGCGCGGCGCCTGAGCGCGTGCCCACCGGGCAGGAAACGCTGCACCAACGCTGCGCTTGGCCCCGTCGCATCGATTCGGCGCACTGTGGCGGTGTGACCGGAACAGTGATCGCCGAGCGGCAGCCGTCCTCCCTCCCCGAGGGCCAGACGGCCCTCGTCGCGGCGGTGGCCCGAGGCGACGAGACCGCCTTCGCCGCGCTCTACCGCTCCCTCGCCGGACCGGTGTACGGACTCGCGCTGCGACTGCTGCGCAGCGCCGCCCACGCGGAGGAGGTCACCCAGGAAGTGCTCCTCGAGGTCTGGCGGACCGCCCCCGCCTACCGCCCCGAACGCGGGACGGTGCTGACCTGGGCCCTGACGATCGCTCACCACCGGGCGGTGGACCGGGTCCGCTCCGTCCGGGCCTCCTCCGACCGCGAGCTCCGCTTCAGCCGCCAGGACCAACCGCTGCACGGCCCCGCCACCGACCAGGTCGAGCACCTGCTGGACGCGGACCGCGTCCGGTCCGCACTGGCCGAACTGACCGCCCCGCAGCGCGAATCGCTGGTCCTCGCCTACTACGGCGGCTACTCGCAGCGCGAGATCGCCGCCCTGCTCGGGGTGCCGCTGGGCACCGTGAAGACCCGCATGCGGGACGGCCTGCGCCGGCTCCGGCCGATCGTCGGCCCCTGACGGCCCTCGCCGACGCCCGCGCGGCCTTCGACCGTCGTCGGCCGCGTCGGCCTGCGAGCCGTCCTCCTCCCTCCTCCGGACGTGGAATGGTGGCGTGTCATGAGGGATCGTCAGGCCGGTGCGCCGGAGCATGCGACAGCCGGGCCGCCGGACGGCGCCGAGGCAGGTCTGCCCACCGGCGCGGTGGCCCGGCAGCTCGGGGTCTCCCCGACCACCGTCCGTTCCTGGGAACGCCGTTACGGACTCGGCCCGGCCGAACGCGCCGCCGGCCACCACCGCCGCTGGAGCCCGGCGGACATCGAGACCCTGGCGGCGATGTGCGCCCTCACCGCCCGGGGCGTCCCGCCCGCCGAGGCGGCCCGAACGGTCCTGGCCGAGCGCACCACCCCGACGGGCCCCGGCACGCCGATGAGCCCCGTCCGCAGCGAACCGCCTCCGCCGGCCGACGACCGCGCCCCGCGCGTGGGCGCGGTCCGGCCGGAGTGCCGCGGGCTGGTCCGGGCCGCCGTGCGGCTCGACTCGGCCGAGGTCGCGGCCCTCCTGCGCGAGACCGTGGACGCCCTGGGGGTGGTGGAGGCCTGGGGCGAGGTGATGATGCCCGCCCTACGGGCGGCCGGCCGCAAGTGGGCCCGTTCGGGTGAACAGTACGTGGAGGTGGAGCACCTGCTCTCCTGGCACGTCTCCACCGTCCTGCGCGCCGAGGCCGTCCGCCCCGGCGCCTCCCGCCCCGTCCCGCCCGTCCTGCTCGCCGCCATGCCCGACGAACAGCACACCCTCCCCCTGGAGGCGGTCGCCGCAGGCCTGACGGCCCGTCGGATCCCGTTCCGCATCCTCGGCGCCGCCGTCCCGCCCCGCGCCCTGCTGGACGCCCTCGAACGGACCGGCCCGGGCGCCGTCATGCTCTGGTCCCAGCACCCGACCACCGCCGACGCCCACCTCGTCCGCCGCGTCCTCACCACCACCTGGGGCCCCCGCGGCGCCCGCACCCACGCCCGCGTCCTCGCCGCCGGCCCCGGCTGGCACCGCGGCGACCACCCCGAAGGCACCACGAGCCCCCGCTCCCTCCCCGCCGCCCTCGACCTCCTCGAACGCGCCGTCAGCTGACCCGCCTCACCGGCAGGTCGTAGTTCCCGCACCCCTCCGATCCGGTGAAGTCGGCGGTGGGGCCGCCTCGTCGCGGGCTGTCCGGACGGGGGTGAACGCGGGCGGCTCGTGGAGGAGTTGGCGGCCAAGCTCGGCCGGGCCGTGCCGCACTGGTACGGAACGCAGCCGCCGAGCGCGGCCGAGGTCGAGGCGGCGGCCGGCCGCTCGAGTGGCTGATCAGGGGCCGGGTGCCCGGCGGGCCGCGATGGTCCGCCGGGTCGGGGGCCCGAGGCCCCTGATCAGAGGTGTCCGTCAGAGCGAGTCAAGCTCACCCGGCCACAGGGATGATGACGGTACGGCAGTGGAGGGGCCTTCCACCGCCATGCATCCTGGGCACGCCGTCCGAACAGCCGGCATGCCCACCGAGCGACCCGACGGCGCGGCAGATCCCCTCTCCCCGTGCTCACGGTGCGGCCCGACGCCGCGCGGTCCGAGCCGGTCCTCCTGACGGTGTACGGGCTATCACGTAGGGTGCCTAGGTTGTCGCTGCCATGGGGGTGGGCGGGTATGGGTGTAGTGCTGCCGGACGAGCTGGCGTGGGTGCTCGATCTGATCGGGGTGAACTGGCCGAACGTCGACGAGGACGACTACCGCGAGATGGCGGACGCGCTGCGCTCCTTCGCGGAGGAGATCGACAGCGGTGTCACCGACGCACACTCCGCAGTCCAGGACATGGTGGGGGCGAACGCGGGCCTCGCGGTCCAGGCGTTCGAAGCGCACTGGGGCAAGCTCTCCGGTACTCATCTCCACCAGCTTGCCGAGGGCGGCCGCATCGCGGCCGTCGCCCTGGACGGCACGGCCCTCGTGATCGAGGGTGCGAAGATCGCCGCGATCGCCCAGCTGTGCATCATGGCCGCAGAGGTCATCGCCGCCCAGGCCGCAGCCCCGTTCACCTTCGGCCTGTCGGAAGTCGGCGCACTCGGCGCCACCCAGGTGACCAGGCTGATCGTGAAGCGGCTGCTGAAGGAAGCCGAGCAGCAGATCATCAGCGAGCTGATGGCCATGGCGACCGGCCCGGTCATCGAAGCCATCGGCAGCATGGCCGGCGACCTGGTCATCAACCTGCTCGAGGACGCGGCGGAATCCGGCCCGCACGCCACGGGGAGCGCGGCATGAGCGACGGTTTCAAGTTCGACCCCGACTCGATGGACAACCTCAGTAAGCGGTTCGGCCGCTACTCCGACGAACTGGGGGAGACCAGCCGGCGCCACCACAGCCGTGCCCGGTCGGCGTTCGGCCGTACCAGGGGCAAGGGCGGTCTCGCGGCCGCGGCCGAGCAGGGCATCTCCAAGCTGATGGACGCGATGGAGCAGGGCCAGAAGGCGCTGCAGAAGCACCTGAAGGACGTCGGGCGGGGTCTGGAGATGACCAGCCGCAACCACAAGGAGAACGACCGGCGGATCGCCGACTCGCTCACCAAGGGCAAGGGTCATGACGCCGGGCCGAAGTCCCCGGGCGGTTCCGGGTCCGGCGGCGGGTCGAGGCCCGGTGGCAGCGGCCGGCGCAAGGGCGAGCGTCCGCTGGGGCGCGGGGGTCGCAACGGCCAGGCGGTCGACGGCAACAAGGGTTGCAGCACGGCCGGTGACCCGGTGGACGTGGTCACCGGCCAGATGATCACCTCGGAGACCGACCTGGTCCTGCCCGGCCTGCTGCCGGTTGTGCTGCGGCGCGGATACGCGTCGGACTACGTCGGAGGTCGCCTGTTCGGCCAGGGCTGGTCCTCCACGCTGGACCAGCGGATCGAGATCGACGCGGACGGTGTCCACTACGCCGGTGACGACGCCCAGATCCTGCACTATCCGCTACCGGATGCCCCGGGGCAGCCCGTCCTTCCCTCCGGCGGTGCGCAGTGGCCGCTGGTGTGGGAGCAGGCCAGCGGCGCCTTGACGATCGAAGATCCGGACAGTGGTACGACCCTGACCTTCGCTGTGCCGGCTGCTGAGGGCGGTGGCGGCCGGTACCGGATCGGCGAGATACGGCCCGTCACCTCGGTGCACGACCGTAACGGTCACCTGATCTCGTACATACGCGGGCAGGACGGTCTTCCGCTGGAGGTGCGGCACAGCGGCGGCTACCGGGTGGCGGTGGACACCACGGTCACCGAGGACGGTCCGCGGGTGAGTGGGCTGCGGCTCCCGGACGAGGCGGGCGGTCACCTCCCGGTCGTGGAGTACCTGTACTACCCGCACGGGCAGCTGGCGGGGGTGGTCAACTCGTCCGGTCTCCCGTACAGCTACGAGTACGACGACGACGGCCGGATGACCGCCTGGATCGACCGCAACGGGCAGAGCTACGAGTACGAGTACGACACCGGCGGCCGCGTCGTCGCCGGCAGGGGCCACAACAGTGTTCTGTCCGCCGAGTTCCGCTACGACACCGCGCAGCGGGTGACCGTGGCGGTGGACAGCCTGGGGCACCCGACGGAGTACCACTACGACGATCGCCTTCGGGTGGTTCGTGTGGTGGACCCGTTGGGGAACGCGTCGGTGACGCACTACGACGAGGCCGGGCGGGTCATCGGGCGCGTCGACGAGATCGGGCGGGTCACCCGCCTTGCCCTGGACGAGCACGGGAGTCCGGTGCGGATCACCGAGCCGGGCGGATCCGTCATCGACCTTGCCTACACGCCTTTGCGGCAGTTGGCGTCGGTGGCTCAGGGCGGGGCGGTAGTGGCCTCGTTCTCCTACGACCCGCGCGGCAACCTGGTGGAGAGCACGGACGCCGCCGGGGCGATGACGCGCCGTCAGTACGACGAGCAGGGCCGCCTCGTCCAGATCACGGATGCGCTCGGGCAGGTCCGGAGGTTCGAGAACAACGCGGCCGGGCTGGTCACCGTGACCACCGACCCGATGGGCAACACCAGCCGGGCCGGGTACGACGCATTCGGCCGGGTGGTGGCGTTCACCGACGCACTGGGTGCCACGACCGCTCTGACGTTCACCACGGAAGGGCGCGTCACCGCACGACTGCACCCGGACGGAACACAGGAGAAGTGGGAGTACGACCCGGAAGGCAATCTCACCCGGCACGAGCTCGACGGCGCGATCACCACTTTCGAGACCGGGCCGTTCGGCAAGCTCACGGGCCGCACCCTCGCGGATGGCGAGGTCCACCGGTTCGAGTACGACACCGAGCTGCAGCTCATGTCCGTCTCCATGAACGGTGCCAGCTGGAGCTACCGCTACGACCCGGCCGGCCACCTCGTCGGGGAGACCGACTTCAACGGTCGGGCCTTCGGGTACCGTCTGGACGGCGCCGACCAACTGCTGGAGATCACCGACCCGGCAGGGCAGAACACCACCTTCTCCTACGACCTGCAGGGCCGGATCACCCAGCGCCGTCACCACGACGGCACCACGACCACCCTCGCCTACGACGAGCGCGGGCGTCTGACAGCCCTTCAGGACACCTGGGGAAGCATCGAGTACACCCACGATGCGGCCGGCCGTGTCCTCACCGAGACCACCGCGGGGCACACCACCACCTGGGCCTACGACGTGCTCGGCCGTCGCACGAGCCGTACCACCCCCAGCGGCATCGTCTCCACCTGGACCTACAACGCCAACAGCCAGCCGGACGCCCTCCACCAGCCCCTGGGCACCCTGACCTTCGTTCACGATGCCGCGGGCCGCGAGACCACCCGCTACCTCGGTGCTCAAGCGGCCCTGACCCAGACCTGGGACACCGCCGACCGGCTCAGCGCCCAAGCCATCTGGGCCACCACCCCGGAAGGCAATGCCGGCCCCGTCAGCTTGCAGGAACGCACCTTTGCCTACCGCTCTGACGGCACCCCGACGATGCTCACCGACCGCACCCGGGGCAGCCGCGCCTTCGAACTGACCCCGGCCGGACGTGTCACCCAGGTACGAGCGGAAACCTGGCGGGAGACGTACGCCTACGACACCCTCGGCAACGTCACGCGCGCCGATGACAGCCGGGACCAGGACAGCACCACCGCCGGTGAGCGCACCTACCACGGCTCCCTCCTGCGGGCCGCGGGCCGCAGCAGCTACGAGTACGACGAACGGGGCCGGCGCACCCGCCGGATCTCGCGCACCCTGTCAGGGCAGCGACGCGAGTGGCGCTACACCTGGAACGCCGAAGACCAGCTGATCCGAGTCGACAGCCCCCGGCGGGGGACCTGGGCCTATGCCTACGACGCCTTGGGCCGGCGGTCCGTCAAGTGGCGCCTGGACGAGCAAGGGCAGGCCGTCGAGGCCGTCCACTTCGTGTGGGACGGAACCCACCTCGTCGAGCAGTACACGGCATTGCCGGACGGCAGCCGACGCAGCATCACCTGGGACTGGGCACCGGGCAGTTGGACCCCGGTGTCCCAGACCGAACGCCGCTGGGACCTCCACGGAGCCGTCCTCGAGGAGCGGTTCTACGCCATCGTCACCGACCTGGCCGACACACCGAGCGAACTGGTCACCAGCGACGGCCACATCGCATGGACCGGTGACAGCGACCTCTGGGGCCGGCGCCACCACCAGGATGACGACAGCGCACCCACATGCCTGCTGGGCCGCCCCGGGCAGTACCACGACCGGGAGTCGGGCCTTGAGTACAACTACTTCCGCTACTACGACCCCAGCACCGCCTGCTACCTCAGCAGCGACCCGATCGGTCTCGACGGCGGCCCCAACCCGCACGGCTACGTTCCCAACCCGCTCTTCTGGAGCGATCCCCTCGGCCTGGCCGCAAAGCGCCAGCCCGTGGGCTGGGGCGGGTCCCACTACAGCCTCCGGCCGAGCAACTGGACCGACGGCAGCGACAACAACGCCTACGAGCGCAACCACGTCCCGGCCCGCGACGCCTACCTGGGCGTCGGCAGCAGCAAGCTCGGATACGGCGCGGGCCCGGCCATCCGCATGGACTACGACGACCACCGCAAGTTCATCAGCACCGGCTCGGGAGCCGCCTCCATCGCCTGGCGCGCCAAGCAACGGCTCCTCATCGCCCAAGGCAAGTTCGACGTGGCGATGAAGATGGACATCGGCAAGATCCGCAAGATCCACGGCACCAAGTACGACGCCGCGATCAAGGAGATGGTCGACCACCTGCCCCACAACAAGGGCTTCCAGGACTACCTGGCGGCCAACAACTGGAAGATCAGGACGTGCCTCCTAAAATGACCGCCATGGACATCGAACTCGATCCCCCGCACGGCATCACCGGCTTCCCTCTCGGCCTGTCGCTCGAGGAGCTCAAGTCAGCTGCCGCCACGCTGGGCAGGGTCGACGTCACCAACGAAGGCTCGGCATCGGTCTTCAACCCGCTGCAGGTCCTCGCTGTACACCCGCAGTTCGAGATCCTCTTCGACTTCCAGGAGGGCAAGACCCTCCGCGCGGCCGAGATCTGGATCCCGCGCTCCGGTCCCGAGGCGATCACTGTCCGATTCCGCGGCATCGACGTGTTCACCACCCCCGCCCTGCAGCTCCTCCAGCAGCTCGGGGACCTGGGTCTGGCCGTCCGTCAGATCGAACCCAACCACTGGGTGATCCCCAGCCTCTCGCTCGGCTTCACCCGGACCGCCGGCCATGAGGTGCCGCTCGACAGCAACGGCGACCCCCTCTACTTCCAAGCCGTCCTCACGGGAACCGCTGACTACTACGACTTCCTGCTCGGTACCTGAACCTGCGGCAAGGACGTCGGCGGATGAGCCGTACGAAGCCTGGCGAGGATCAGTGAGGAACATGGATCGTCGACCTCGCCTTGCAGGCGTCCGGGCCGAGGTCGGCGTCCACGTGGCGAAGAGCCTCCCGGCACGCTGGCGGTCCGGCCTCTGTCGGCGCTCTACCGATGCCTCCGGCCCGGCGACGTCACCCTCTGAATCATGCGAACTACAGGGGGAGCAGTCATGCCGGACCGGAGGCCGGGAGCCCTGGTGCGGGGCTGCGAAGCAGGTGACGCGGGGTGGGATCAGAAGCCGGTGTCGTAGGTGTAGAGGGCGGTGTGGTCGAGCATGTCGGCCGGGGTGACGTTGTTCCAGGGCTTCATGGTGTCGTTGAGGTCGACGACGTTGGTGGTGCCGGCGGCGGGGAGGTAGGGGGAGGAGGGGTGGCGCTTCTGCCACTCGGACCAGAGCTTGTCGATGAAGCAGTGGTGGAGCCAGAAGACCGGGTCGTTGGGGGACATGCCGGTGCTCATCATGCCGCCGACCCAGACGTGCACGCGGTTGTGGAGGTTGACGCCGCGCCAGCCTTCGAGGTTGTTGCGGAAGCCGGCCGAGGTGCTGTTCCAGGGGGCGGCGTCGTACTCGGCGATGGCGAGGACGCCGTCGGCCTCGGTGCGGGTGGGGAGTTGGGCGACCGAGGTGGCGAGGGAGCGGCGGAGGTAGTTGCGGCTGTCGGGGCGGACGGTGAGGGTCCAGTTGCCGGTGGAGTAGGCGAACGGGCCGGTGGTGACCTGGCCGTCGCTGCTGCGGCCGTTGCCGCCCATGAAGTCGGCGCCCCAGATGGTGGCGGAGGTGGTGCGGTCGGCGGTCCAGTCCCAGTAGGGGAGGGTGACGCTCGGGTCGATCGCCTGGAGGGCCTGCTCGAACTGGAGCAGGAAGCGGCGGTGCCAGGGCAGGAAGGACGGCGAACGGTGGCCGACCCGCTCGCCGTTGTCGGTGTCGCCGACGATGAACTGGTTGTGGGTGCTGACGAAGGAGTCGTAGCCGCCGTTGCGCTTGAGTGCGAGCACGGCGTTGACGAAGGCGCGCTTCTCCTGGGCCGTCAGGGTCGCCTGGTTCTTGCGGACTGCCATGAGTCCCCCCTTGTACGAGTGGTGGTGATGGTGGTGGCGGAGGTGTGGTGCGGATCAGGCGACGGCGACCGGGACGAGCGTGGCGCCCTGGAGGTCGTTGACGGCGGCGCGGGCGAGCGCGCGGGGCGTCGGGAAGGTCTGGTAGTGGTTGACCACGCTGATCCAGCTGCCGTCGGCGTTGCGCATCATGTGCAGCTCCTCGCCGTCGATGCGCACCTCGTAGCCGGTGCCGCCGCCCTCGCCGCCGGTGGTGCCGTGGTGGTGGCCGGCGGTGTGGGCGACCGGACGGCCCTGGATGCGGCGGCCGTGGAAGACCTCGTCGAAGGTGTCGGACGCGCCCGGGTCGGCGGCGGTCGCGGAGTCGCCGGTCGGGCCGACCAGGCCGAGGCCGAAGGCGCCGGCAGCGGCGGTCAGCGCGACGGCCGAGCCCTGCAGCATCCGACGGCGGGTCAGATCCGAGGTGTGGGTGGTTTCGGACATCAGAAGTACCCCCTTGGGCGCACCTGTGGTGTTGGGGCGCCGTTCATCAAGCAGTGCAGAAACGTTAATGCGAAGGAATCTCAAGATCACCCTCGCTGTTTCGATGCTTTCAAGCCGCAATGACCTAGGGAACTGCCGATCGGCGGGGGTCGGTTGGCGATGGCCGGATCGAGCCAGCCGGGCGCGGACCACCCCTTGGGATGGGCCGTAAGATCTTCACTCCCTTCACTGAATGATCATCAGAAGAGAAGGGATCTTCACTCTGTGTAGTGGATGGAGTGGAGATCTTCCGGTGCCGGGCCCGGGGCTGTGACCTGCGGTGATCTGGCTCACGGCGGAAGGATGGCGCGATGACGGGCACGCACGATCATGTTCCGGTCACGGAACGTGTCATGCCCCGGTCGGCTGACCCGCAATCCGGTCGGCCCGGGCGCGCATCGTCTCGGCGCGCTGGTTGCCGAGCGCGGTGAGCAGCTCGGCCGCGCGGAGCCAGGCGGCGCGGGCGGCGGCGGTGTCGCCGAGCTCCTGGTGGGCCTGGGCCAGGTGGTCCAGGACCTCGGCCTGGTTGTAGTGGTTGAGGACCTCCCCGTACAGCCGTAGGGAGACCTCGAAGTGCCGGACGGCCTCCGGGAGTTCACCCAGGCGGTGGAGGGCGTAGCCGATGCTGTCCCAGGTCGCGGCCTCGCTGAAGGTGTTGCCGGTCCGCTGGAGCAGCGGCAGCGCCTCGCGGCAGCTGGCGATGGCCTCGCGGTGCCGGCCGAGGAGGGTCGAGTACCAGCCCACGGCGTTGAGTTCACGGGCGACGGGGTTGGGGTCGTCCAGGGTCCGGTAGATCGCCAGCGCGGCCCGGGCGTGGTCGAGGGCCTCCGGGAGCCGTTGCTGCCGGCCCCGGACCCAGCCCAGGCTGCGCAGGGCGTCGGCCCGTTCGAGCGGGGTCAGGTGGTCCAGCCGGCGCTCCACGTGGCCGACCGCCTCGTCGGCCTCCTCGCCCCGCCCCGCCTCGGCGAGGGCCCGGCCCAGTGCCGCGGCGGCCTGGCTGATGGCCGCGGGGTCGTCCAGCAGGAGGCCGGCGTCCAGGGCCAGTCGCTGCAGCTCGATCTGGTCGGCCCACTGGCCCAGCGCGGAGAAGTAGGGCACGCAGTCCTGGGCCAGGCCCGTCCGGAAGTGCAGCAGCCGGGGGTCCTCGCCCTGGCGCAACGCGGCCAGGATGGTGCGCTCCTCCTGCCGGAACCAGGCGAGCGCCCCCTCGGGGTCGTCGAAGGGCAGCAGGGCGACGCCGGGAGCGGGCGCGTGGTCCAACTCGTGGATGGTGCGGGTCTCCCAGGCACGGACGGCGGAGCGCGCGTTGTGCCGCAGGTAGTCCAGCAGGCGCAGCTCGGCGGCGTACCGGTCGTCCCCCTCGCGGTCCAGCAGCTCGGCGGCGTGCGCGCGCACCAGGTCGTGCAGCGCGAACTGTCCGGCCGCGTCGCGCCCGAGCAGGCTCTTCGCGACCAGGGAGCGGAGCAACCGCCGGGCCCGGGACGGCGGTTCGGCGGCGGCCGAGGCCGCCGCCTCGGTGGAGAACGACGGGCCGGGGAGCACGGCGAGGTGGCGGAAGAACCGGGCGCTCTCGGCGTCGAGGGCACGGTACGACCAGGAGAAGACGGCCCGGACGTCGGTGTGCGGGTCGTCGGTGGTGAACTCGTCGAGCAGGGTGCGGGTCCGGGTCAGCTCGTCCGC
The DNA here is from genome assembly GCF_053602875.1 of Kitasatospora sp. NPDC004289. NCBI lineage: Bacteria > Bacillati > Actinomycetota > Actinomycetes > Kitasatosporales > Streptomycetaceae > Kitasatospora > Kitasatospora sp. NPDC004289. The sequence goes on from NZ_JBSGEL010000021.1 coordinate 40,453, forward strand.
CACGGTCCGCAGGCCGAGGGCGGGTTCGGCGCTGAGGCGGGCCGCCAGGACGGCCACGGCGAGCGGTAGCCGCCCGCACAGCTCCACCAGTTCGGCGGCGTGGGCGGGTTCGGCCGCCGCCCGGTCCGCGCCGATCCGGGCGGCCAGTGCGGCCAGGCCCTCGGCGGCGCTCCAGGGGCCCAGGTCGAGCAGCACGGCCTCGTCGGTGGCGGCCAAGCCGGTGAGGTGGTGGCGGGAGGTGATGACGGTCGGGCAGTCGGCGGACCTGGGGAGCAGCGGGCGGACCTGCCGGGAGTCGCGGGCGTTGTCCAGCAGCAGGAGCATCCGGCGTCCCGCGATCCGCTCCCGGAACGCGGCGGCGCGCTGCTCCGCCCCGTCGGGGATCGAGGCGGCGGGAACGCCGAGGGCGGTGAGCAGGCCGGAGAGCGCCTCGCCGGCCTCCAGGTGGTGGCCGGAGGGGTCGAAGCCGCGCAGGTCGAGGTGGAGCAGGCCGTCCGGGAAGCGGTCGGCGTGGAGGTGGGCCCAGTGCACGGCCAGGCTGGTCTTGCCCACGCCGCCCAGTCCGCTCACCGCCACGACCGGCGGGTGGCCGTCGGGGGCGGTGGCGGTGGTGAGGCGGTCGAGCAGCGCCTCGCGGCCGCGGAACGTCCGCAGATCGGGCGGGAGTTGACGGGGAATCGGGCGGTCCGTCGGCCCGGCGGTTCCCGCTCCCGCGCTCGCTCCTCTGCCTGAGCCTGTGCTTGCGCCCGGGCCCGTGGCGGACGTGCCGGGGCGCGCGGCCTCGGTGAGGGCGCGGCGCTCGTGTTCGTCCAGCGGGAGGGCGTCCAGCAGCTCGGCCAGGGTGCTGAGCCGGGGAACGCTGCGGCCGCGCTCCATGTCCCCGATCGCCCGCACGCTGACGCCCGACGCCGACGCCAGCCCCTCCAACGTGAGCCGGGCCCGTTCGCGTGCCCCCCGCAGCAGCGTGCCGAACGCCGTCCGTTCCACCTTCGTACCCCCTCGACCTGCCCCCGAACGGAGATCATCTCACCGAACTGCCCGGGAACCGCCTGCCGACTGCCTGGCCGTCGGTCGAGCAGGGGGGAAGGCTGGAGGCGGCACAGCCGAGGGAAGGAGCAGCAGCGGTGGAACACCTCACCACGCCCATGGTCGGTCGCGAGAACGAACGGGTGGTGCTCTCCGCCTTCCTGACGGACCCTCACGGCCAGGCGCTGGTGCTCAAGGGCGAGACCGGCGTCGGGAAGAGCGCCCTGCTGGAGGACACCGCACGGCAGGCGGCCGCCTCCGGACACCGGGTGGTCCGCGCCGTGGGGGTGGAGGCGGAGTCGCAGCTGCCCTACTCGGGCCTGCACCAGCTGCTCCACCCGCTGCTCCCGCAGGCCGGAGCGCTGGACGTCGCGCACCGGACCGCCATCGACGTGGTCTTCGGCCGCAGCCGGGAGACCCCGCCGTCCGTGATGACCCTGGGCATCGCGGTGCTGGACCTGGTGGCCGTCGCGGCCGAGCGGGAGCGGCTGCTGCTGGTGCTGGACGACGGCCAGTGGCTGGACGCGGCCAGCACGGAGGTCTGCGGCTTCGTCGGCAGGCGGCTGGCCGGTACCACCGCGAAGCTGCTCGCCGCGCTGCGCCCGGAGAGCTCGGCGGGCTTCGACGCGGCCGCGCTGCCGGTGCTGCCGGTGCCGCCCCTGGACGGGGCCGCCGCGGAGCGGCTGCTCGACGGGCGGCATCCGGCGGTGGACCCGCGGGTACGGCGGCAGGTGCTGGAGCAGGCGCGGGGCAATCCGCTGGCCCTGCTCGAACTCCCCGCCTACCTGGGCGGCCTGACGGAGGGCGAGCCCGGGGCCGGGCCGGTGGCGGTGCCGCTGCCGGACCGGTTCCGCCAGGTGTACGGCGCGCGGATCGCCGGGCTCGGGGCGGCGGTGCGGGCGGAGCTGCTGCGCGGCGCGCTGGACGGCGTCAACGCCGTCGCGGTCTCGGGCGGCGGGGTGTTCGGAGGGACGTCGAGCAGTGAAGCGCCGGTCGGCGAGGCGCCGGGCGGCGGGGCGTCGCGCGGAGCGGTGCCGGCCGGCCGGGTCGGCCCGGCCGTGCGGTACCGGATGCGGGACGTCGAGGAGGCGGCCGCCGCCGGGCTGTTGGACCAGGACCCGGTGAGCGGGGAGTTCGCCTTCCGGCACCCGCTGGTGCGCTCGACGGTCGTCCGGCTGGCCACCCCCAACGAGCGGCGGGCCGCGCACGCGGAGCTCGCCCGGGTGCACCGCGACGAGGTCGAACGCCGGGCCACCCACCTGGCGGCCGCAGCGGTCGACCCGGACGAGGAGGTCGCCGTCGCCCTGGAGGAGGCCGCCGCCTCCGCCACCCGGCGCGGTGGCGCCGCCGCCGCGGTGACCTGGCTGACCCGGGCGGCCGAGCTGAGCCCGGTGGCGGCCGACCGGGCCCGCCGTCTCGGTGACGCCGCCTTCGTGGCCGGGCACGCCGGGCTGCTCCACCAGGCCCAGCTGCTGGCGGGCGCGGAGCGGGTGTCCGGGGCCGCCGGGACGACGGCCTCGGCGCTGGCCTTCGCCTACGCGGTCCTGTACGAGGACGGGGACGTGCGCTCGGCGCACCGGCAGCTGCTCGCCGCCGCGGAGCGGGCCGGTGCGGCCGGCCCGTCGGCGGAGCTCACCCGGGTGGTGAACCTGCTGCTCGGGGTCAGCCAGTACGTCGGCGACGCCGGGTACTGGGAGCGGACGCACCGACTCCTGGACGGGCTGGGCGAGTTGGTGCCCGTGAGCTCGCGGATCTACCGGGACGCCTGGAGCGACGTGGTGCGGCGCGGCACCGGGGTCGCCGAGCGGGTCGCCGCGGGGTACGCGGACTACCCGGACCTCGACCCGTGGGACATCACCCGGCTCGGCGTCGCCGCCTACCACGTCGACCACCTCAGCCACTACCGCACCTACCTGCTGCGCAGCGTGGAGCGCGAGCTACGGACGGGCGCGGTGGCCAACGGCATGACCATGCTCCACCTGATCATGCTCGACCGGATGGCCTCCGGTGAGTGGGAGGCGGCGGAGCGCACGGGACAGCAGGTCCTGGAACTGACGCTGGCCCACGGGAACGTGCTCTTCGCCCAGCAGAGCCGCGCCTACCTGGCCCAACTCGCCGCGCTGCGAGGGGAGACGGAGCGGGCCAGGGAACTCCAGGCGGAGGTCGACCGCTGGGCGCGGCCGCGCCGGGTCGGCTTCCTGGTCCAGATCACCGAGGCGGCCGCCACCACGGCGGCGCTGAGCGAGGGGGACTACGAGGCCGCCTACCGGTGCGCGATCGGGATCACCGCGCCCGGCGCGTTCGAGCCCTGCTCCCACCAGGCCCCGCGCACTCTGCTGGACCTGGTCGAGGCCGCCCTGCACACCGGGCGGGACGAGGAGGCCCGCCGCCACGCGGTGGCCGCCCGGGAGGCCGGCCTCCCGCAGGTCTCGCCCCGGCTCGCGGTCACCACCTACGGCGCGCTGGCCATGACCGCCGCGGACCTCGACGAGGCCACCGCGATGTACCGGCGGGCGGAGGCCCACCCGGCCGCCGGTGACTTCCCCTTCGAGCTGGCCCGCATCCGGCTGGCCCACGGCATCCACCTGCGCCAGCACGCCGGCCCCCGGGCCGCGCGCCCCGTCCTCACCGCAGCCGCCGAGACCCTCGGACGCCTCGGCGCCCGCGCCTGGGCCGAACGCGCCCGCGCCGAACTCCGCACCTGCGGCGCCCCGGCCGCCGCCTCCGCGGGCGTGCCCGGAACCCCCGACCCCTCCGCGCTCACCTGGCAGGAACGCCGGATCGCCGACCTGGCCGCCACCGGCCTGACCAACAAGGAGATCGGCGAACGCACCCACCTCTCCCCACGCACCGTCAGCTCCCACCTCTACCGCGTCTTCCCCAAGCTCGGCATCACCTCCCGCGCAGCCCTGCGCGACGCCCTCGCCGCCCTGCCCGCCGACCTTCCGTGAACGGCCCCCGGGCGTGGGGGAGTCCGGAGGGAGGCCGCCCGGCCGGTGGGGTCCGTGGGGATGGGAGGATCGCCCGATGAGAGACGACCACCGCAACCACCCGTCGACCACGGCCGGCGATCGGGAGTCGCTGACCACCTTCCTCGACTACCACCGCGCCACCCTCGCGCTGAAGTGCCGGGAACTGAGTGCCGATCAGCTGAAGCGGCGGCCGGTCCCGTCCTCCGGCCTGTCCCTCCTGGGCCTCGTGCGGCACGCCGCCGACGTGGAGCGGGGGTGGTTCCTGATGGTGCTGGCCGGTCAGGACTGTTCGCCGCTCTGGCCCGGGACCGACGGCGAGGACGCCGCCTTCCGGGTCGACGACGCGGACGTGGACGAGGCGTTCGCGCGCTGGCACGAGGCCTGTGAGGGCTCCCGGAGCGTCGCGGACGGCTTCGAGTCGCTCGACGGGACGGTGGAGTTCCGGGGCGAGGTGATCTCGCTCCGCTACGTCCTCACCCACATGATCGAGGAGTACGCGCGCCACAACGGCCACGCCGACCTGCTCCGCGAGGCGATCGACGGAGAGGTCGGCGAGTAGGCGGCCCGGGCCCGGGGCCCGCGGTGGTGTCGGAGCCGGCACCACTGCGGAGGAAGCCCTCAGGCGGTGGGGGCCGCCGCCTCGGTGAGGGTGCCGTCGGCGAGGTGGAGGCGGCGGGTGGTGCCGATGGCGGTGAGGAAGCGTTCGTCGTGGCTGACGACCAGGAGGGCGCCCTGGTAGGAGGCGAGGGCGCTCTCGAGCTGGGCGAGGCTGACCAGGTCGAGGTTGTTGGTGGGCTCGTCCAGCAGGAGCAGGTGGGGCGCGGGGGAGGCACAGAGCACGCAGGCGAGGGTGGCGCGCAGGCGCTCGCCGCCGGACAGGGCGCGGGTGGGGAGGTGGGCCTTGGCGCCGCGGAAGAGGAAGCGGGCCAGCAGGTTCATCCGGTCGGCGGAGGGGAGTTCGGGGGCGGCCAGCGCGAAGTTCTCGGCCACGGTGAGCTCGGGGTCGAGCAGGTCGAGGCGCTGGGAGAGGTAGGCGCTGCGGCCCTCGGCCCGGCGCAGCCGGCCGTCGGAGGGGGTGAGGTCACCCAGCAGGAGGCGGAGCAGGGTGGTCTTGCCGGCGCCGTTGGGGCCGGTCAGGGCGATCCGCTCCGGGCCCCGGACGGTCAGGTCGATGCCGCCGGGCGCGAAGAACGGGGCGCCGTCGCGCAGGAGTTGGAGGCCCTCGCCGACGAAGAGGTCGCGCCCGGCGGGGACCTTGGTGTCGGGGAGTTCCAGGACCAGCCGCTGGTCGTCGCGCAGGGCGCGCTCGGCCTCGTCCAGCCGTGCCCTCGCCTCCCCGACCCGGCCCGCGTGGACCTGGCCGGCCCGGCCCGCCGACTCCTGGGCGCCGCGCTTCATGGTCCCGGCGAAGATCTTGGGCAGCCCGGCGCTCTTCAGGTTGCGCGCCGCGTTGCTCGCCCGACGGTCGGCGCGTTCCCTGGCCTGTTGCAACTCCCGCTTCTCGCGCTTGAGTTCCTGCTCCGCGTTGCGGACGTTCCGCTCCGCGACCTCCTGCGCGGACTGGACGGCCTGCTCGTAGGCGGTGAAGTCGCCCCCGTACAGGCGCAGTTCGTCGCCGCCGAGTTCGGCGATCCGCTCCATCCGGTCCAGCAGCGCCCGGTCGTGGCTGACCAGGAGCAGGCAGCCGGTGAAGCCGTCCAGGGCGTCGTAGAGCCGGTGGCGGGCGGCGAGGTCGAGGTTGTTGGTGGGCTCGTCCAGCAGCAACACGTCCGGCCGGGCCAGGAGTTGGGCGGCGAGGCCGAGTTGGACGGCCTGGCCGCCGCTGAGGGTCTCCAGGCGTCGGCCGAGGCCGATGCCGTCGAGGCCGAGCCGTTCGAGCTGGGCGGTGCAGCGCTCCTCCACGTCCCAGTCGTCGCCGATGGTGGTGAAGTGCTCCTCCGAGACGTCGCCGGACTCGACGGCGTCGATGGCGCGGATGACGTCGGCGACGCCGAGCACCTCGGCCACCGTCAGGCCGGCCGAGAGCGGCAGGTCCTGCGGGAGGTAGCCGGCGGTGCCGTTGACCGTCACCGACCCCGCCGTGGGCGTGAGTCGGCCGGCCAGCAGGCGCAGCAGGGTGGACTTGCCGGAGCCGTTGGGCGCGACCAGGCCGGTGCGGCCGGTGCCGAGGGCGAAGGAGAGGTCCTGGAGGACGGGGGTGTCGTCGGGCCAGGAGAAGGACAGGTGGGAGCAGACGATGGAGGCATCGGACATGGAAGGACCCCGGAGTGGGCAGGGCGGAGCGGACTCCGCCGGGAGGACGGGAGACTGGGGGAAGGAGGTACGACGAACCGGGCCGCTCCGCCGGGTGTCCACCACCCGTCGACGGCCTCAGGACCGGGTCTCACCCGGAGATGTCGTCGTCACCCGCCATGTCTGCCTCTGCTCGTGTTGCCGATGGGTCGTTCGTTCGCCAGCGTAACAGGACGGTCCGCAGGTCCGTCGACCGGTTTTCTTCGGTGTGTCGAAGCAGCCGTCGCCCGCCGTCATTTGACGGATCCTCAGCGGCGACGGTGCGCGGGAGCGTCGTCCTCATCAGCCCCGGAGCCTGTGCCGGGGCGCCTGACGACGGGAACCTCACGTGAACCGACGACTCCTCGCCGCCCTCGCGGCGGCCGTGCCCCTGGCCGCCGTGGTGTACGCCCCCGGGGCCGCCGCGGCACCGCCGAGCTGTGCGGCACCGGCGGTGAAGGCCCCGCCCGGGACGGTGGTCGAGCGGGCGGACGCCGTCGCCCGCGCCGCCGGGGACTTCGAGGTGCCGGCCGTCTTCCCGCTGCCGTCCCAGCGGATCTCGGACGTCCCGGCGTTCTGCGACGTCACGGTGGTGCTCGCCCACCCCGGCCAGGGCGACCACGCCACCGTCCGGGTCTGGCTGCCGCAGCAGAACTGGAACGGCCGGCTCCAGACGGTCGGCGGCAGCGCGTACGCCGCCGGGGACTACGGCAGCGGTCTGGCCGCCGCGCTGAAGAGCGGCTACGCCGCCGCCACCACCGACGCGGGCGTCTCCAGCTACATCGACGCCGGATGGGCCCTGACGGCCGGGGGTTCGGTCAACCGGCCGCTGCTGGAGAACTTCGCCTCGCGCTCCGAGCACGAGGCGGCCGTGGTGGCCAAGGCGGTGATCGCCGGGCACTACGGCCGCGGCGCCTCCTACGCCTACTTCAACGGCTGCTCCACCGGCGGGCGGCAGGGCTACGCGGAGGCGCAGAGGTACCCCGAGGACTACGACGGCATCCTCGCCAACGCTCCGGCCGTCCACTGGGACGAGTTCGAGGTGGCCACGCTCTGGCCGCAGGTGGTGATGAACGAGGCGAAGACCTACCCGAGCGCCTGCGAGTTCAAGGCCTTCACCGAGGCCGCCGTCCGGGAGTGCGACCAACTCGACGGCGTACGGGACGGGTTGGTGACGGATCCGGGCCGCTGCGGCTACGACCCGCGTCGGCTGGTCGGCACCGTGGTGGAGTGCGAGGGCGAGGCGGTGACGGTCACCGCCGCCGACGCGGAGGTGGTGCGCCGGATCTGGGACGGGCCGCGCTCGACCTCGGGCGAGCGGCTGTGGCCCGGGGTGCCGGTCGGCGCCGAGCTGGGCGGCGGCCTGGCCGGCACCCGGGTGGACGAGGCCACGGGCGCACGGGTCGGCGCGCCGTTCCCGGTGCCGGCGGCCTGGGTGAACTCGTGGGTGCGCAAGCAGCCCACGGCGGACCTCTCGACGGTCACCTCCGGGGAGCTCGCCCGCCTGTTCCGCCGCTCGCAGGCCGAGTACGACCGGGTGATCGGGACGGACGACCCGGACCTCTCGGGCTTCCGCAGGGCCGGGGGCAAGCTGCTCACCTGGCACGGCCTGGCCGACGAGTTCATCCCGGCGGACGGCACGGTCCGCTACCGGGAGGCGGTGGAGCGGCGGATGGGCGGTGCGAAGCGGACCGACGAGTTCTACCGCGTCTTCCTGGCGCCCGGCACGGCGCACTGCGCCCTGAACACCGCGGTCGGGGGCACCGACGCCCTCGGCGCGCTGACGGCCTGGGTCGAGCAGGGCAAGGCCCCGAAGACCCTGCCGGCGGCCCTGGCCACCGCCGACGGACGGACCGTCAACCGGGAGCTGTGCCCCTACCCGCAGCTGCCGCGCTACCGCGGCCACGGCGATCCGGCTCAGGCGTCCAGCTTCCGCTGCGCCGCCTGACGCACCGTCCGGCCCGCACCCCGCTCCCGGGGTGCGGGCCGTTCGCGTTCGTCCGTCCGTGCGTCTGTCCGTCCGCCTGTCCGTCCGTCGTCGGTGGGCGATCATTCAGTCATTCGACTGATCCCGAAGGCGGGTGACGTGCCGGAGGCTGGGACGGCACCCCGTTCTCATCCTCTTCTCCCCTCCGGAGGGTCCGTTGTGATCCGCACTCCCGTCCTGTTCGTCCCCGGTGCCTGGCTGCGCGCGAGCTCCTGGGAGTGCTGGGTCGAGCACTTCGCGAACCACGGCTACCCGGCGCACGCCCCGGGCTGGCCGGGGAAGCCGTCCGATCCGGGGTTGGACGAGCTGACAGGGCACTACGCCGGGATCGCCCGGGCCTTCGAGGTGCCACCGGTCCTGATCGGCCACTCGGTGGGCGGGCTGGTCGTGCAGCACCTGCTCGGGGACGGTGTCGGGCGCGCGGCGGTGGCGCTCGCGCCGGCGCCGATCAACGGGGTGGAGCTGCTGGAGCGGGAGTGCGCGCCCGAGTGCACGGGGAGTTCGGTCGAGCTCTCCGTCGCGCGCTTCCACGAGCTGCTCGCGAACACCGTCGGCCGGGAGGAGGCCGAGCTCCTCCACGAGCGCTACGCCGTGCCCGCGCCCCGGCGCCTGGTCGAGGACGTGCTGCGGCACCGCGGCACGGCCGTGGACACCGCTAACCCGGCCCGCGGCCCGTTGCTGCTGGTCTCCGGGCAGGAGGACCGCCTGGTCCCCGACCGCGTCACGCGCGCCGTCTACAAGCAGTACGGCGACTCCACCGCCCCGACCGATCTGAAGCAGTGGGCCGACCGTGGCCACTCCCTCACCGTGGACGGCGGCTGGCGCCCCGTCGCCGACCACGTGCTGGGCTGGCTGACGGAGCGTGGGATCACGCCCGGCTGAGGTCGGGCAGGGACGGTGCCTCGGGTGGCGCCGTCCCGGGCGACGGTGTCCTACGCGGCGAAGGGGCCCTCGGCGACGAAGCGGTGGAGGAGGCGGGCGAAGGTCCTGGCCTCCTCCTCCGGCCAGTCGGCGAGGGCCGACTCGATGGCGGCGGCCAGGCGGCGGCGGGTCGTCGCGATGACCTCCCGGCCGGCGGGGGTGAGGGCGAGGAGGGTGGCCCGGCCGTCCGCGGGATCGGGTTCGCGGCGCAGCAGGCCGGCCTGTTCGAGGCGGTCGGCGCGGCGGGTGACGGTGGTGCGGTCGAGCTCCACCTCGCGGCCGAGGTCGGCGGCGCTGCACGGTCCGGTGCGGGCCAGGCCGCTGAGGACGGGGTAGGTGAGGTCGTCGACCGCCGCCCCGAGGCCGTCGGTGAGGTGGGCGTAGAGGCGGGTGCGGGTCCCGCGACGGAGGAGCTGGCCGAGGGCGTGGGCGATGTCCTCGCCGGTGGAGTTGGTCACCCTCGAAGAATAGCGTGCGCTGCGCACGCTTTTCGGCTAAGGTCAGATGCGTGCTCGAAGCACGTATCCACTCTCGTGTGCCAGCCCCTGCCGTGGAGGAACTCCCATGTCCCGCACCGACATCCGCACTGCCCTGACCGACCTGCTGCTGACCCCGGGCCTCGCCCTGGAGGAGGCCGCGGACCGGCACTTCGCCCCCGACTACCGCCAGCGCACCGACGGCCGCTGGGACGACCGCACCGAGTTCCTCGCCCACATCGCCCACCTGCGCACGGTGGTGGCGGGCGGCTCGGTCGAGGTCCACGACGAGCTCTCCAGCGGCGACCGCTACGCCGACCGCCACACCATGGAGGTGGTCAAGACCGACGGCTCCACCGTCCGGATGGAGGTCTACCTGTTCGCCGAGTTCGCCCCCGACGGCCGCTTCCGCCGGATCGAGGAGACCACCCTGCTGCTCGAAGGGGCCGAGGGCGATCGGAACTTGGGCAGTGCCAGGTGACGGAGCGGACGCGGACGAGGGGGACCGTCGGGTGACGGTCCCCCTCGTCGTGCGGGGCGCGGGTCAGAGGTGGTCGGCGTCCACCACGGCCTGGGCGAAGGCGGTCGGGGCCTCCTGGGGGAGGTTGTGACCGATGGCCGGCAGGGCGCGGTGGTCGTACGGGCCGGTGAACATGGAGCGGTAGGACGCGCCGTCGCCCGGGGCGGTGAAGGGGTCGCGCCCGGCGTCGAGCGTGACGGCGGGCACGGTGATGACGGGACGCCGGGCGAGCCGGGCCTCGTACTGGTCGTAGCGGTGCTCGCCCTCGGCGATGCCCAGGCGCCAGCGGTAGTTGTGGACCACCACGGCGGCGTAGTCCGGGTTCTCGAAGGCGGCGGCGGTACGGGCGAAGGTGGCCTCGTCGAACTGCCAGGTGGGGGAGACCTGTTGCCAGACGAAGCGGGTCAGCTCACGGCGGCGGTCCGGGTCCTGCATCGCCCGTGCGCCGCGCTCGGTGGCGAAGTAGTACTGGTACCACCAGGTGTGCTCGGCCGCCGCCGCGATCGGGTTCCGCTGCGCCGCCCGGTCGGTGATCAGGTAGCCGCTCACCGAGACCAGGGCCTTGACCCGCTCGGGCCACAGTGCCGCCAGGATGTCGGCGGTCCGCGAGCCCCAGTCGAAGCCGGCCAGCACCGCGCGGTGGATCCCGAGCGCGTCCATCAGGGCCAGCACGTCCAGGGCCACGGCGGACTGCTGGCCGTTGCGGAAGCTGCGCGGGGAGAGGAAACGGGTGGTGCCGTGGCCCCGGAGGTGGGGGACGATCACCCGGTAGCCGAGGTCCGCGAGCAGCGGGGCGACGTCCACGAAGCTGTGGATGTCGTAGGGCCAGCCGTGCAGACAGATCACCACCGGGCCGTCAGCGGGGCCGAGTTCGGCGTATCCGACGTCGAGCAGTCCGGCCCGGACCTGCTGGAGGACGGGGAAGGTGGTGTGGGTGCCCGGAGCGATCGCGGGGACGACGGGAGCTCGCCGCACGGTGGCGGGGGAGCCGGGGGCGGCGAGGGCGGCCGGGAGACCGGTGACGGTCAGCGAGGCGGCGGCCGCGCCGGTGCCGAGGGCCTTGGTGAAGGTGCGCCTGGTGATCATGAGGAGCCTTTCGAGGCGGGGCTCCGGGCCGGCCCGTCGAGGACCGGCCCGGAGCGGGAGGAGCAGGGGTGTCAGACCGCGACGGCCCTGATGGTGACCGGGATGTTGCCCCGGGTGGCCTTCGAGTACGGGCAGAGCTGGTGCGCGGCGGCGCCGAGCTCCTCGGCCATCTCCTGCTCCACGCCGCCGAGTTCGAGGTTGAGCACGGCGCTCAGGCCGAAGGCGTCGCCCGCCCCGTGGGTCAGCGTCGCCTCCACCGTGACGCGGGTGCTGGTGAGCCGGACCTGGCGGCCGGCGGCGGCCCGTCGCACCGCGCCGAGGAAGCACGCGCCCCAGCCGGCGGCGAAGAGCTGCTCGGGGTTGGTGGCGCCGCCGGCGCCGCCGAGCTCGGCGGGTATGGCGAGCGCGGTGGTGAGAAGACCGTCGTCGGAGGCGACCTGACCGCCGTTGCGGCCCTCACCCGTCACGGTCACCGTTCCGGTGTAGCTGACTGTCATGTTCCTTCTCCTGTCGGTGAGTTGTTCGGTGCTCAGTTCGGTGCTCAGTTCGGCGCTCAGGCGGGGAAGTCCGCCGAGCGGCTGATCTCGGCCCAGTGCTCGGTCTCGGCCTCGCGGGCCCGGCCCGCCGCCAGGGCGGCCGTCACGGCCTGGGCGCCGAGCAGCAGGCGGCGCGGCGGGTCCGGGCGTCCGACCACGTCGAGGATCACCCGGGCCGCCCGGTCCGGATCACCGGGCTGGGTGCCGTCGTTGGCGGCCCGGTAGGCGTTCATCGCGCCTACCGTCTCCCGGTAGTCCTCGCCCACGGCGTGCAGCTCCATCGAGGAGCCCTGCCAGTCGGTGCGGAACGCTCCGGGCTCGACGATGACCACGGCGAGCCCGAACGGTGCGACCTCGGCGGCCAGCACCTCCGAGAAGCCCTCGACGGCGAACTTGGCGCTCTGGTAGGCCCCCATGCCGGGTGTGCCGCCCACCCGGCCGCCGACGGAGGAGAACTGCACGAAGGTGCCCGCGCGTTGGGCGCGCAGCACGGGCAGCGCGGCCCGGGTCACGTTCACCACGCCGAAGAAGTTCGCCTCGACCTGGGCCCGGAAGTCCTGGTCCGTCATCTCCTCGATGGGGGCGCTGTTGGCGTACCCGGCGTTGTTCACCACCACGTCCAGCACCCCGAAGGCCTCGACGCCGGTCCGGACCGCCTCGCGGGCGGCGGCCGGGTCCGTGACGTCCAGGGCCACGGCCCTGAGCCGCCCGTCGTGACGGTCCGCCAGGTCGGCCAGCCGCTCCGGGCGCCGGGCGGTGGCGACCACCTGTCCGCCGGCCGCGAGCACCGCCTCGGTGAGGCTCCGTCCGAAGCCCCTTGAGGCTCCCGTGATGAGCCAGGTTCCGGTCATCGTCCGTTCCCTTCGGTGGATCCGTCCGGTACCCGCACGGGCACCGAACGGACGAACGCGCGCACCGCGTCGGCGAACACGGTGGGCTCCTCCAAGTGGCCGAAGTGGCCGCTCTCCGCCAGGACCGCCAGCCGGGACCCCGGGATCAGGGCGTGCAGCTCGCGCGCCCACCGCGGCCCGCAGACCACGTCGTAGCGGCCGACCACGACCAGGGCCGGTACGGTGAGGAAGGTGAGCGCCTCACGGTCGTCGATCCGGTCGGGGACGCCGTGCTCGTCGAGCGGCGAGATGTAGGTGCACCGAACCCGCTCGCGCAGCGGCCCGAACTCGCGTTCCCGGGACCAGAAATGGGCAAAGTAGACGGGCATGAGCGCGCGCAGCGCCGCGGTGATCTCCTCGTCGTCGGTGACGGTGCCGGCCGCGTGCAGACCGGCCAGCGCCGCCGGGAGCTCGGGGTGCGCCGCGTTCCGCGCGACGAACTCGCCCACCCGGGTGGCGGCCTCGGCCTGGTGCTCCGGGCCGGTCACCGGTGCGCTCTCGTAGAGCACCAGTCCGTGCAGCCGCCCGGGGTGGTGCAGGGCGAAGTGCTGGGCCACGAAGCCGCCGTGGGAGTGGCCGAGCAGGAACACCCGCTCCAGCGACAGGCGGTCGAGCAGGGCGGCCAGGCTGCGGGTGATCCGGGCCCTGGTGTAGCCGTCGGGGTGGGTGGGCAGGCGCTGCGAGCCGCCGGTGCCCAGCGGCTCCACGTAGACCACGGTCAGGAACTCCTCCAGGGCGGGTGCCCGGAGGTACTCCCAGTCGACACCCGGCCCGCCGGGCACGGCCAGGCAGACCGGTCCGGAGCCGTACACGTGGTAGCGCTGCTCCAGGCCGTCCACCCGGAGCAGGTGCGGGCCGGGGGAGAGGTCGTCGTTCTCGTTCATCCTCCTGCTCCGGCCGGTCAGTTGGCGGAGCGGGTGGTACGGGCGGCCTCCGCGACCACCCGCGCCACGGTGCCCGGGTGGGAGACGGCGACGGAGTGCGAGGCGGCCACCTCGGTGACCCGGGCGTGGGCCCGGCCCGCCATGAACAGCTGGGCGGCGCGCGGGATGTTCAGGTCCTCGGTGGTGACCACGTCCCAGCTCGGCTTCTCCTTCCAGGCGGCCACGGTGGCCGGCTCCTTCAGGGCCGCCTCGGCGATCGGCCGCTGGGTCGCGGCCATCAACGCGGCCTGGCCGGCCGGGACGTCGGCCGCGAACTGGTGGTGGAAGGCATCGGGGCGGATGGAGAGGTCGGTGGTGGTGGAGCCGTCGGGGAGCGTGTAGGTGACCGGGTCCAGGGTCGGCCCGAGCGTGGAGCCCGGGTACTTCCCGGAGAGCCCGAGCGCCGTCTCCCCGGCCTCCGGCAGGAACGCGGCCACGTACACCAGCGCCTTGACGTCGGGGTCCCCCGCGCCGGCCGCGCTGATCACCGAGCCGCCGTAGGAGTGGCCCACCAGGACCTTGGGGCCGGGGATGTGCCGGATGACCCCGCGGAGCGCGGCCGCGTCCGAGGCCGGCCCGCGCAGCGGCACGGCGGGCGCCACCACCGGGTAACCGTCCGCCTGGAGGCGCTTGATGACGCCGGACCAGCTGGACGCGTCGGCGAACGCCCCGTGCACCAGCACGATGGTGGGCTTGGCGCCGGCCGTGGCCGTGGCCAGGGCGGTTTCGGGTGCGGGGGCACTCGCGCTGGCGGTGGCGGTGCCGCCGACCACGGCCGTGGCCAGGGCCGCACTCGCGGCGGCCACCAGCACGGCCTTGGCCCTCTTCTCTGCTGCCATGGGACTGTTCCTCTCTGGGACACCCGGGGTGACCGGGGCTTCTGATGACCACACCCTCGCCCGACCACCACCGGCGGCAGATCCGTCAGTTGACGGTCGGACCCTCGGCACCGTCATGACCTCGGTCACCGGCGAGGGCCGACGTCAACTGACCGATGCGGCGCTGACGGCGGTCCGGACAGGGTGGAGCCGCAGCCGGGCAGACCGTCCGGTGCACCCCTTCACCGGAGGACCCCGTGACCGTCGTCAGCTTCCATCTCCTCTCCTCGCTCGGCCCGGCCGAAGTCCTGGACGTGCTCACCGATTTCGGGCCGGCGCGGGCGCAGGCGTGGCCCTCCATCGACGCGGCGCACTTCGCGGTGCACGGCCTGGGCGAGGGCTGGGCCGAGGTCACCGAGGGCACCGCCGCCGCCTGGGAGCGGGCCCGCTACGACTGGCAGCCCGGCGGGGACGAGGTCACCGTCACCACCCTCGACTCCAAGCTCTTCGGCTCGGGCGGGGGTTGGCACTTCCGGATGACGCCGGAGGGCGGCGGCACCCGGGTCGACGTCCGGCTGACCCGGACACCGGACACCCTGAAGGGGAAGCTGCTGGCCGCGCTCCTGCCCGTGGTCGCGCCGTCGGCGCTGCGGAAGTCCTTCGCCGGTCCGTTGAAGGTCCGCTGAAGGTCCGCTGAGAGTCCGTCGAGGGTCCGCTGGAGGGTGTGCCGGCGGCTCCGGTGACGGTTCGCGGGCGGGCGTTCTCCGAGGGGCGTCGGCGGCGCGAGGCGCGGGCGGGTTCGCGCCCCGTGCGTCGAGTGCCTCGGGCGGCCCGACGCCGACGCTGTTCCGCAGCCCGGCCCGGCGGTACGGTCGGCCCGACTTCCCGAAGGCGGCGGGCGATCGGAGGCGATGGTGAATCCAGCGCGAAGCGGCGGTCGGTCCGGGGCCGGGCACGCGGTGGTGCTCGGAGCGGGCATCGCGGGGCTGTGCGCGGCCCGAGCCCTCTCTGGGCACTTCGACCGCGTCACCCTGGTCGAGCGGGACGCCTTCGAGAGCGCCCCCGCCGTCCGGCGCGGCGTCCCGCAGGGAGCGCACGTGCACTCGCTGACGGCCGCCGGCGCGGAGGTGCTGGACGGCTTCTTCCCCGGACTCGTCGCCGAACTGGTCCGCGCGGGCGGCACGTTCGCCGGTGCGCTGGACGAGCTCGACATCGTCTTCTTCGGCTCGCGCCTGCGGCAGGTGCCCATCGGCCGGGTGCTCCAGACGAGTCGGCCGTTCCTGGAAGGCCGGCTGCGCGAGCGGGTCGCCGCGCTGCCCAACGTCAGCCTGCGGCAAGGGTTCGAGGCCACCGCGCCGATTGCGGCGGGCCCTGCCCGGGCGGGCGGTGTTCAGACGCGCCCGGGCCGGGTGGGCCGCGCCCGGGCGGGCGGTGCCGGATCGAGCGGCGTACGGGTGAGCGGCGTGCGGCTGTCCCGGGCCGGGGTGGTCGGCTCCTCCGAGGACCTCGCGGCCGACCTCGTGCTGGACGCGATGGGCAGGGCCGGGCGGGGCGCGGCCTGGCTCCGCTCGCTCGGCTACCCGGCCCCCGCCGAGAGGCGGCTGCGCGTCGACGTCGGCTACGCCAGCCGCCGCTTCCAGGTGCCCCCGGGCGTGCTGGGCACGGCGAAGGGCGTGCTGGTCGGGGCGACACCGGCGCGCCCGCGCGGCCTGGTCCTCACCCAGCAGGAGAACGACGCCTGGGTGCTCTCCCTCTACGGGTTCGGCCGGGAGAACCACCCGCCGCAGACGCCGGAGGAGTTCCTGGCCTTCGCCGGGGCCATGCTCCCCGCCGCCACCAGGAAGGCGCTCGCGGTGGCCGAGCCGCTCACCGGGATCTCCGCCTTCAAGTACCCGGACTGCGTGCGCCGGGAGTACCACCGGCTGCGCCGGGTGCCGGAGGGCCTGGTCTCCGTCGGGGACGCGGTGTGCAGCCTGAACCCGATCTACGGCGCGGGCATGACGGTGGCCGCACTGGAGGCGCGGGCCCTGGCACGGTGTCTGGCCGACGGGCCGGAGGGCCTGCCGCGGCGCTTCTACCGGGAGGCCGCGCGGGCGGTGCGGCTGCCCTGGCTCTTCTCGACGATGGCCGACCGGGCCATGCCGCAGGTCCCGGGGACCCACCCCGCACTGGCGCGGCTGCTGGGGAGGGCCTTCGGGGCGACGATGCGGGCCGCGGCCGCCGACGACCGGGTCGCCATCAGCGTCTGGAACGCGGTCAGCCTGAGCGGTTCCCCGGCGGGCCTGGCGCACCCGAGGGTGACCGCGGCGGTGATCCGGCACTGGTCCTGACGGGCCGCCACCGCGGCCGGTCGTGAGGGTGGACCGTTCGCCGACGCGGTGTCAGCCGGCAGACGGCATCCGGTGGTCCGCCGCCGGATGCATGCTCCGCCGATTACGGGGCAGGCGCGTCCCGGCAGTCGGCAGTCGGCAGTCGGTTGCGGGTTGCGGGCTGTGGGCCGGGGACGAGGGGAGAGCGGCGGATGGCGGACTTGATCACGGCGCGGACGGCGATGCGCCACCACGTCGGGCCGCGTGCGGACGTGCCGGTCGAGCTGTACTACAGCACGGGCGACCCGTGGGCGGTCCGCTGCTACTTCCCCAAGGAGCCGGTCCCGGTCTTCTGGGCCTTCGGCCGCGACCTGCTGGCGGAGGGCCTGGTGGGCCCGAGCGGCGACGGCGACGTGCACATCCGGCCGGTGGACGGCCGCACCACTCTGCTCGCCCTCTGCGGCCCGACCGGCGACGGTATCGCCGCGCTCCGGGCCCCGACCCGGGACCTGGCTGCCTTCCTCGCCCGCTCCCACCGGCTGGTGCCGCCGGGAGCGGAGGGCGAACTGGTCGACTGGGACGGGTGCATCCGTCGGCTGCTCCGCTGAGCGGGGCAGCGGGCGGTTCCGGTGCTCTCCGGGCGGATCCTGACGGCCGGTCGGGCCATCGCGCGAGCACCGTGCGGGCGGGGTCGTTGACAGCGCCCCGGCGGGCTCCTAGCGTGGCGCAGTCGATTACCCGCGAGTAGGTAGGCAGGGACAGTTGATGGCAGAGCCGCGCCCGTACGACCTCGTCCTGTTCGGCGCCACCGGGTTCACCGGCGGGCTCACCGCCGAGTACCTGGCGGCCGCGGCCCCCGAGGGCTGCCGTTGGGCGCTCGCCGGGCGCGACCGGAGCCGGCTCGCCGCCGTCCGCTCCCGGCTGGCCGAGATCGACCCGCGCTGCGCGGACCTCCCCCTGCTGGTGGCCGACGCGGCGGACCGCGAGGCGCTGCGCGAGGTCGCGGCTTCCGCACGGGTGGTGATCTCGACGGTCGGCCCGTACCTGCGCCACGGCGAGCCGCTGGTGGCCGCCTGCGCGGAGAGCGGCACCGACTACGTGGACCTCACCGGTGAACCCGAGTTCGTCGACCGGATGTACCTGCGCCACCACGAACGGGCGGTGGCCAGCGGCGCCCGCATCGTGCACGCCTGCGGATTCGACTCCGTCCCGCACGACCTCGGCGTCCTCTTCACGGTGGAGGAACTGCTGCGCCGCGGCGGCCCGTTGAAGCAGCTGACGGTGGAGGGCTTCGTCCGGGTCGGCGGCACCGTCTCCGGCGGGACTTTCGCCTCGGCGCTGCTCGCCTTCTCCCGGCCCCGCGCGATGGCCGGGGCGGCGAAGGAGCGCCGTGCGGCGGAGCCGTGGCCGAAGGGGCGCCGGATCCACACCCCGATGGGCGGGGTGCGGCGCTCGGTGCCGGCCCGGGCGTGGGTGGTCCCGATGCCCGCGATCGACCCCCAGGTGGTCGCCCGGTCGGCGGCGGGGCTGGAGGAGTACGGCGAGGAGTTCGGCTACACCCACTACGCCGCCGTCAAGCACCTGCCGGTCGCCCTCGGCGGCATCGCGACGGTGGCGGGCCTCGCCCTCGCCGCCCAACTCCCGCCCCTGCGCCGCCTGCTGGGGAACCTGCGCAAGCCCGGCGAGGGCCCGAGCGCCGAGCAGCGGGCCCGGAACTGGTTCACCGTCCGTTTCGCCGCCCGGGCGGACGACGGCCGCGCCGTCCTGACCGAGGTCTCCGGCGGCGACCCCGGCTACCAGGAGACGGCCAGGATGCTCGCCGAATCCGCCCTCTGCCTCGCCTACGACGAACTCCCGTCACTGTCGGGTCAGTTGACCACGGCTGTCGCCATGGGCCGTCCCCTGATCGACCGCCTGCTCAAGACCGGCATCACCTTCCGCGTCCTGGACGCCCTGCCGACCACCGCCCCGGGTCGCTGACGGCCTTCCGCCCGCTGCCGCGTGTTGCCGACGGCCGACCGCCGCTCCGCAGGAGTCCGCCGGCCCATGGGAGGGTGTGGGACGGTCAGTCGTTGTCGTAGGAGTGGTCCCAGGGGATCGTGCGCGCCGGTGCGTCATCCGCCCGTGCCGCCCCGAGGGCACCCGGGTGCCAGCTGGCCGTGTCCCCGGGGTTCAGCTCCAGGACCAGGCCCTCGCCCTCCAAGTGCGGTGCGCCGTCCGGTCGTTCGAGACCGAGGAACTCCTGGCCCCCGGGTCCGATCCGGTACCACCCTGCCTGCTCTGCGGTCCATGCGTCGTCCATCTGCGGAGCGTAGGTTGCGCCCGGCGGACGGCCGGAGCGCAACGCCGGGGCCGTCGATGGGACCACTCGAAGGGGGGTACGCAGGGCGGGTGCGCGACGGACCCTTGTGAATCCTGGTGCGTGCGTACCGGAACGACCTCGTGCCGCTTCTGCCAACGGCTGCCGCCGAGCCCTCGTCCGCGTTTGAGGCCGGTGGTATGCGGTCAATTCGTATGGGTACCGATGTTCCGGCGCGGGGGCGTGATGGGATGTCACCTGGACTGAGGCTGCTGGCCCGATGGGTCACGGCGGTGGCCGTCGTCACCGCCTATCTCTCGCTGCACTTCGCGATCACGGTGTGCCAGGACGTACAGGCCCGCGATCGTTTCCGCGACGGCCCCGGGCACGCCGCCGCTTTCACCCTCGCCACGGACCGGTACGCGGGCGCGGACGCGTCGGCGCGGGCCGAGGTCACCGCCCTGAGGGACTGGTTCGAGGCGCACGCCCCTGCGGGCCGGAGCCGGGAGACGGTGCGCGCCACTGCCGAGCTGCTGGCGGCGGGCGAGGTGTCCGCCGCTCGCGAGCGGGTGGTTCCGCTCGGCGCGGACGTCGCCCGGGACGGGGCGGCGCTCGAGCGCCACCTCGACTTCTTCGAGCAGGCCGCGCTGTGGCCGGCCGTGGTCGCGGGAGCCCTGGTCACACCGATGGTGCGGCTCCGGCGTCGGCGCATCACGGCCGGCGAGGAACTGGTGCGCCTGGTGAACCGGTTCGCCGCGCGTCAGCCGCGGTGGCGCAGGCCGGTGTTCCTGGCCGTGACCTGGACCGGATACGCCCTGTTCCTCGCCGGGGGCGGGGCGGTCGCCAACGCGCAACAGCACGGAGAGGAGCACTCGTTGGGGGTTCAGCTCCTTCTGCTGCCGATCGGGCTGGTCGCCGTCGGAGCAGGTCTGCTGATCCTCAGGTACTCCCGTCCCCGTTCGGCACGGGGCGCGGCCCGCGCCCTGCGGGCGGACGGCCGTAAGCCGGTGCTGTACCTGCGCAGCTTCGCCGACGACCGGAGCGCGATGGCCGTCGACGACGCGATGGGATTCACCATCCACTCGCGGGAGGAGCAACTCGCCGCCTCCTTGAAGGCTTTCGGGCCGGTGATCGCGGTGGGCCGGCCCGGGGAGCCGTTGCCGCACCTGGGGGCCGCACGGTTCTACCTGCCGTTGGACGACTGGAAGCCGACGGTCCTCAGGCTGATGGACCTGTCCCGGCTCATCGTGCTGCGGGTGGGAGCGGGGGAGGGGCTGCGCTGGGAGATCGAGCAGGCGTTCGCCACTCAACCACCGCACCGGATCGTCCTGTTGACGCCGGGGCGGACCGCGGACGCGGAGCGGAGCCTGGACGGCCTGATGCCGGTGCCGATGCGGCTCGCCGAGGTGGCGGCGGACACCACCTGGGTGTCGGCGGCGGTCGCGTTCGACCCGGAGTGGGTGCCACAGGTGCGGGCGGTGGAGCCCGTACCCGGCACCCTCCCGCGTCCCGGCTTCCTCCGCCGCGCCCTCAAGGCCGCCGCGCCGCTGGTCTGGGAACCCTCACCCGCCCGGCTCACGGGCCGCGCGATGAAGGCCGCGCTGGCCTCCGTCGGGGTCCGGGGCCGGCTGGTCGTGTGGCGGAGCGACAGCACGATGGTCGTCGTGTGGTGGAGGGGCGTGCTGGTGCTCGCCGCGCTGGCCCTGCCCTTTCGGGTGCTCGACCTGCTCGGTGTCCGTTAGCGCTCGACCGAACTTCACACCGGGGCCGCACCGTCAGGGGCGGAGCCGGTGATCCGGACTCATTCGGAGGGGAACCATGGGGGATTCAGGGCAGAAGGTCCGGACGGACGTCGGCAGGGCCGGCCCCGCGCCGCACAGGCCGTTGGCGGGCCGGGCCGTCGCCGCCTCGCTGCTGATCGGGTTGCTCGTGCTCCGCGAGCTGGTGGTCGCGGTGACGGCGTGGCGGTACTACGCGCTCGTCCGCGACGCCCTCGCCGGGACGGCCACCGAGGCGGACGCGCTGGCGTTGGACTCCAGCTTCCTCACGACGGTCTCCTCGGAGTTGGTGTACCTGCTGGTCCCCGGGTTCGTGGCCGGCCTGGCGTTCATCGTCTGGCTGTGGCGGGCTCGGGCGAACGCGGAGGCGATCAGCGGCCGGGAAGCACACCGCCGCTCCCGGCTCTGGATCGTGTGGTCGTGGAGCACAGTCGTGGTCAACCTCTGGTATCCCTACCAGCTCGTCTCGGACGTGTGGCGCGCCAGTTCGCCCGGGCGGTCGGCCTCCGACGGTCCGGTGAAGGCCTGGTGGGCGTTCTTCGTGCTCCTCGGTTTCCTCAGCCCGATCCAGCGAGGCATGGCCGAGGAGTGGACGAGCGAGGCCGAGGTGCTCTCCTCCGCACAGGTGAGCACGTTGCTGGCGCTGCTGAGTCTGGCGGCCGGTGTGCTGGCCATCGTCCTGATCAGGCGGATCACCGCGTGGCAGGACAGCGCCCTGGAGCTCACCGGGAGCGTCCGGTGACCACCGTCCCCCTTCCCTCGCCCAGGCCCGACCCCGGGCCGGCCGATCCGTCCGACCTGCTCGCGCTCTACGGCCTCGCGGTGGAGATGGCCGACCGGGTCTCGGCCCGCCGGGGCAGCGCCAACGCCTTCTTCCTCTCGGTCCAGACCGCCCTGGTCACCGTCCTCGGCCTCGGCATCCCCCGGCTGGAGGATTCGGCCTGGTGGGTCGTGGCCGCCGTCACCGTCGCGGGCATGACCCTCTCGGCGGCCTGGTGGCTCCAACTGCGCACCTACCGGGACCTCAACGCCGCGAAGTTCCGGGTCATCAACGCGTTGGAGCAGCGCCTCCCCGCGCAGATCTTCACCGACGAGTGGGACCACCTCAAGGCGGCCCCGTCGACGAACGGACGACGCGGCCGGTACGCCGAACTTGGGCTCTCCGAACGCCTTGTGCCCCTGGTGTTCGCCGGGGTCTATCCGCTCCTGCTGGTGGGAACGCTGCTCAAGTGACCTACATCGACCGCCTCGCCGACCTCATCCGGTCCTGCCTGCCGCCGTCCGCGGTGCCGCCGCCCGACTCCGACGGCCTCTTCCGCATCTACGCGGTCCTGCTGCGCGCCAAGGGGGAGCAGGTCACCGACGAGGACGTGCACGACGCCTGGTCCGCCTGGATGCGATCGGTCGACGGCGGCCACCGCGCCCTGGTGCCGTTCCACGACCTCCCCGCCGAGACGCGCGCCCACGACACCCCGTACGCGGAGGCGATCCGGGAGGCGGCGCGCAGGACGCGACGGGCCGGGGCGGGCGAGGGGGCCTGACCTGGCGTTCCGTCAGCAGAGTGTGAGGCAGGTCACCTGATTCCGAGAACCTGAGGGCAGTCTGCGCCGTCTGGCAGGTGTGAGAACACGCAGGAGGGCGCCAGGGGCGCTGGAGACGCTGGACGAGGAACAGCTCGTCCGGCTGGTCGCGCGCGGTGAGCGGGCGGCCTTCGACGAGCTGTACCGGCGGACGGCGCCCTGGCTGGCGGTGCGGCTGCGGCGGCGCTGCGCCGACGAGCAGATCGTCGCCGAGGTGATGCAGGAGACCTACCTCGCGGTGTGGCGCGCGGCCGGGGCGTTCGCCGGGAGCGTGGTCGGCGGCTCTGCGGTGGGATGGCTGTGGACCATCGCCGCGCGGCGGCTGGTCGACGCCTTCCGCCGCCGGGCGCACCACGCGGAACCTCCGGCGGCGGCCGTCGAACGGGCGGTGGCGCCCGGCGCCGAGGAGGAGGCGCTGGCCGGGACGGTCGGCGGCGACGTCGGTGACGCCCTGCGGCGCCTGGCACCCGAGCTGCGCGAGGTACTGCAGGCCACGGTGCTCGACGGGCTGACGGTCCGGGAGACCGCGGTGCTGCTCAGACTGCCCGAAGGCACGGTCAAGACCCGTGCGCGCCGGGCCCGGATCGCGATGCGGAAGGCACTGACGTGAGGGCGGATCGCAGGGGCGCGGACGTGGAGCACGCGTCCAGGCAGCTGATCGACGACTACGCGGGCGGCGCCGTGGAACTGCCCGCCGACACGGTCTGGGCACTGGAGGCGCACCTGGAGGGCTGCGCGCCCTGCCGGGGGCTGTTGGCGGCGTCCGTGGCCACCGGGGCGGCGGACCTCACCGTCCTGCTGGACACCGTACGGGCCGGCCTGGAGCCGCAGTTGGTGACCGCGCCGGCTCCGAGGCGGTGGCGTCCGGGCCGGCTCTCCGCCTGGCTGACGCCGGTGATGGCCCCGTGGTTGGCGATGACCTTCGCCGTCGCCGCGCTGGCGCTGCTGCTCGACCGGGCGGGGCCGCCGGGCCCGTTCGGCGGGGTGTCGCCCCTGCTGCTGCTCGCGCCCGTGCTGCCGCTCGGCGCGGTCGCCGCCTCCTGGTCGAGCGCCCTCGACCCTGCGCACGAGCTCACCGCCACCACCGCCCGGGCCGGCCTGCCCCTGCTGCTGCGCCGCACCACCGCGGTGCTGGCCCTCGTGCTGCCGCTGCTCCTGCTGGAGGGGTGGCTGACCGGGGCCATGACGGCCGCTCAGTGGCTGCTTCCCTCACTGGCCTTCACCTCCACCGCCCTGGCCCTGGGCAGCTTCGTCGGCGTCACCCGCGCCGCCGGCGCGCTCACGGGCGGCTGGGCGGTCGCCGTCCTGACCCCCGCCGTGCTCGCCGGTCGCGCCCCTCTGGTGCCCGCCCCCGACCAACTCCCGCTCTGGGCCGCCCTGCTGGCCGTCGGTGCGGTCGCCGTGGCACTGCGCAGGAACGCGTACTCGACACGGTGAAGACCCGCTCGAACCCGACCCGCTCGAACCCGACCCGCTCGAACCCGACCCGCTCGAACCCGACCCACGGTGACGACCACTCCTACCCGACCCCGAAAGGCCCCCAGCACATGACACCCGCCACCAGCGCGGCCGACATCGCGCCCAGGACCTACGCCTGGGAGATCCGGGCCACCGGCCTCAAGGTGAGGGCCGGGCGCACCAAGATGGCCGTCGACGGCCTCGACCTCTCCCTCGGCAGCGGCGCCCACGGCCTGCTCGGCCCCAACGGCGCCGGCAAGACCACCCTGATCCGAGCCCTCGCCACCGCACTGCGCCCGGCCGGCGGCGAACTGGAGCTGCTCGGCAGCCCGGTCGGCGGGCGTACGGACCACCGGGCGCTGCGCCGCCGGATCGGCTACCTCCCCCAGGAGTTCGGCTACTACAAGCGCTTCACGGTGCGTGAGTTCGTCGAGTACATGGCCTGGTTGAAGGAGGTGCCGGCAGCCGAGATCCCAGGCGCTGCCCAGCGGGCGGTGGAACGGGTGGGCCTGGCCGACCGCGCCGACCACCGGATGAAGACCCTCTCCGGCGGCATGGTGCGCCGGGCCGGCATCGCCCAGGCGATCGTCAACGACCCGGACGTGCTGCTGCTGGACGAGCCGACGGCCGGGCTGGACCCGGCGCAGCGGCTGCGATTCCGCGAGCTGCTCCAGGAGTTGGGGCGGGAGTCCTGTGTGGTGGTCTCCACCCACCTGGTGGAGGACGTCGCGGCGGCCTGCACGGACGTGGTGCTGTTCGCGGCCGGCCGGTTGGTGTTCCAAGGGACGCCGGAGCAGCTGGCGGCGGCCGGTGGGCCGGAGCATCCGGGCGACAGCCCGTTGGAGCGCGGATACTCGGCGATGCTGAGCAACTTCGGTCTGAACGGGGGCACTTGGTGACCGGGATGACGCGGGTGCTGCGCACCGAACTGCGGCGCTCGGCCGCCCCCTGGGCCGGTCTGCTGGTCCTGGCCGGAAGCCTGGCCGTCCTCTTCCTGATCGACGGGGTGTGGTGGCGGGGCACGGCCGGATGGACGGCGCAGTGGACCTCGATGGCGATGTGGACCAGGTACCTGCTGGGCTTCTGGTGGCCGCTGGTGGTGGGCCTCGGCGCGCTCTACGGCCTGCGCGACGCGCGCTCCCGGATGACCGAACTGCTGGCCACCACGCCGCGAACTCCCTGGCAGCGAGCGGCCGTTCCGGCCGGGGCGGCGGCCCTCGCCCTCGTCGTCGGCTTCGGGCTGCTGGTCCTGGTCGGCGCCGTCCGGGTGGCGGCCGGTGCGAGCGAGTACCCGACCCTCGGATGGGTGCCGCTCTCGCTGGTGGCGGCGCTGGCCCTGGCAGCCGGAGCGGTGTTCGGGATGGGCGTCGCACGGGCGCTCCCGTCGGTGCTCACCCCGCCCGCCCTGACGGTGCTCGCCCTGCTGGCCGTCAGCCTGCTGCGGCAGAACGGCGACCAAGCGCTCCCGGCGGGCCTTGCGCCGAACCGCCTCTCGCTGCTCTCCCCGACGGTGGTGGAGCCCAGGGAGATGCTGCTCACCCTCTCCGGCCCGGTCCACCTCGGTCAGACCCTCTGGCTGCTCGGCCTGCTCGCCACCGGCTTCGCCCTGCTGGCCGCGACCACCGGCCGGGCCCGACTGCTCGCCCTTGCACCGGTGTTGGCCGGTGCCGCGCTGGCGCTCGCCGTGCTCCCGGCCGAAGCACGTGACACCTACGTGGTCGACCGGGCGGCCGCCGCCCCGGTCTGCAACGGCCCGGTCTGTGTCACCAGGGCCAACGGCGCACGGCTGCCCGAGCTGGCCGGGCGCGGACAGGAAGCGCTGGAGGTGCTGCGCGGCACGCTGGGGGAGAAGGCCCCCGGAGCGATCACGGAGGACACGCGGCTGCGCGGGCTCGGCGAGGACCGCCTCCTCACGGCCGGTGCGGTGCTGGTCGACTTCGACGAACGCGTCTTCATCGACGCCACCGGCCCGGCCCTGACCCGGGCCCTGGTCGGCCAGGGCCTGGCGCCGAACTGCCACGGCCACAACGACCGCGAGGGCGGCGGGGAGGAGGGCGTGGCCGTGCAGAGCGTCCTCGCCTCCTGGGCGCTCGGGGACGCACGCCTCGTCCCGCTGGAGCAGCCCGGCACCGACGAGTACGCGCGCCGCCTCTGGGCCCAGGCCGAGACGGCGCGGGCGAAGCTGGCGGCACTGGGTCCGCAGGAGCAGCGGACCCTGGTCGCGGAGGTCCGGGCGAGCGCCCTCTCCTGCGACCGCGGCGCGCAGCTGCCGCTGCTGACCGGGGAGGTCCAACGGTGAACCGCCGTACGCCGTCCTCCTGTTCACGCCGCGTGCCGTCGTCCGCCCGGGAGGTCGCTCGATGAACTGGATGACGCTCTACGCCCGTTCACGCCAGGTGCCGCTGTCGGCGGCGGCGGTCCTCGTCCTCGGGACGGCCGTGGCGGCCCTCGCCCGCGGCGGCGACGGATCGTCGAACCCGCCGCTCGCCGCCCTGGTGATCACGGCCGCCGTGGCGGCCGGCAGCATCGGACTGGCAGGCCAGGACCACGACTTGGACCGCACCGCCGCCATCCGCTGGGCCCCGCGCCGAGCGGCCCATGTCCTGCTGCTCGGCGCCGCGACCGCAGCCGCCCTGCTGGCCGCCCGCGCGGCGGGCGCCGACCTCGCCCCGGCCTCCCTGCTGGTCCGCGACAGCGCGGGCCTGACCGGCCTCGCCGCCCTCGGCGCGGTCCTCGGCGGCGCGGCCTACGCCTGGACCCTGCCCACCTCCTGGCTGGCCGTCACCCTCTGCGCGCCGACCGTGCTCGGGCGGGCGGGCGAGATCCTGAACTGGACGGTGCTCGACCCGGCACCCGCCGCCTCCGCCTGGACGGCCTGGGTTCTGGCAGGCGTCGGCACCCTGCTGTACGCGGTGGCCGGCCCACGGCGCTGACGGGCCGACCGCCTCGGCCGACGCGGCGGGGTTCAACTAGTGAATACCGAAGGGCCTCTTGACGCTTCGAGGCTCCATGGATTCACTGGACCCCGCCGCATCGGCATGCCCACCCCCGGCTCCATCCCCCACCTCGGCAGGATCATCCCCACCTGGGTGGGAGCGCTCCCACCCCCGATCCTGCCGGGCCCGTCCCAGAGAGGACCAGCGACGTGCCCCACCCCGTACGCCGCCTGCGCGACGCCCTGTTGGGCCTCGCCCTCGCCACGACCACCGTGATCGCCCCCGCCGCGATCGCCCCCACCACCGCCACAGCCCGGGCCACCGGAACCGCGCAAGCCGCCGCGCCGGTGTCCGCACCCGCCGTGAGCAGCGCGGTCGGGTCCGGCTACTGGCACACCAGCGGCCGCCAGTTGCTCGACGAGGCCAACCGCCCGGTCCGGATCGCGGGCGTCAACTGGTTCGGCTTCGAGACCGCCAACTACGTCCCGCACGGGCTCTGGACCCGGGACTACAAGAGCATGATCGACCAGATCAAGTCCCTCGGCTACAACGCCATCCGGCTCCCCTACAGCGACGACCTCTTCAAGGGCACCTCGCCGGCCGGCCTCAACACCTCGGGCGGTCTCAACGCCGATCTTCAAGGGCTGAACTCGCTCCAGGTGATGGACAAGATCGTCGACCAGGCCGGAGCGGCCGGCCTGAAGGTGATCCTGGACCGTCACCGTCCGGACGCCAACGGGCAGTCGGCCCTGTGGTACACCGCCGCGGTCCCCGAATCCACCTGGATCGCCCACCTCGGCGCGCTGGCCACCCGGTACGCGGGGAAGCCCACCGTGATCGGCATCGACCTGCACAACGAGCCGCACGACCCGGCCTGTTGGGGCTGCGGCGACCCGGCCCTGGACTGGCGCCTGGCGGCCGAGCGGGCCGGCAACGCGGTGCTCGCCGCCAATCCGCAGCTGCTGGTCTTCGTCGAGGGGAACCAGACCTTCAACGGCAGTTCGTACTGGTGGGGCGGCAACCTGCAGGGCGCCGCGCAGTACCCCGTCCGGCTGGACGTCCCGAACCGCCTGGTCTACTCGGTGCACGACTACGCCACCAGCGTGGCGCGGCAGAGCTGGTTCGACGACCCGTCCTTCCCGGCCAACATGCCGGGCGTCTGGGACCGCAACTGGGGCTACCTGTTCCAGCAGAACGTCGCACCGGTGTGGGTCGGCGAGTTCGGCACCACCCTGCAGGCCGCCGTCGACCAGAAGTGGCTGAAGGCACTGGTCCAGTACATGCGGCCGACGGCCCAGTACGGCGCGGACAGCATCAGCTGGACGTTCTGGTCCTGGAACCCCAACTCCGGTGACACCGGCGGCATCCTGAACGACGACTGGACCACCGTCAACACCACCAAGGACGCCTACCTGGCGGACGTCAAGGCACCCGGCTTCGGCACCCCGGGCGGCGGAGGCGACGTCCAGGCGCCCTCCGCGCCCACCGGGCTCACCGTGACCGGCAGCACCGCGAGCACCGTCGCCCTCTCCTGGACGGCCTCCACCGACAACCTCGGCGTCACCGGCTACGACGTCTACCGCGGCACCACCCTGGCCGGCTCGGCCTCCGGCACCACCTACACCGATTCCGGGCTGACCGCCGCCACCGCGTACTCCTACACCGTCCGGGCCAGGGACGCGGCCGGAAACGTCTCGGCGGCCTCCGCCCCCGTGAGCGCCACCACGAGCGGCACCGGCGGCGGCAGCGCGGGCTGCACGGCGGCCTGGCGCCTCAACGACCAGTGGACCCCGGGCTTCAACGCCACCGTCACGGTGACCGCCACCACCGCGGCCACGAAGTCCTGGTCGGTGAAGTGGACCTGGCCGAACGGCCAGCAGCTCACCAGCGCGTGGAACGCGACCGCCCAGCAGTCGGCGGCCGCCGTCACCGCGACCAGCCTCTCCTACAACGGCGCGCTGTCACCCGGCAGTTCGACCACCTTCGGCCTCCAGGGCACCTGGACGGGCAGCAACCCGGCCCCGACCCTCACCTGCACCGCCGCCTGACCGTCCGACAACGGCCCCCGTGGCGGCCGGGCGACCGCCCGCCACGGGGGCCTCGCCACGGGCCCGGGCCGGTGAAGCCGACGGCGGTGGCGAACAGGACGGGGAGCGAGCACCGGACGAGCGGCACTGTGCGTGCGAGCCGAACAGGCACGGCCCGAGGGACGGGCGGTTGCTGCCTCGCACCCGGGTAGTGCCGCTCCAGCCCGCGCCTGGCTGCACCTGACGCCCCATCATGCGAAGCCGCCGCCCGGCACTCGGATGCAGGTCGCTCGCCACCCGGCGACGTTCGCGGCGTAGCGAGGTGCTGTCCAGGCTGCACTCCACGAACGACCGGGTGCCGTCGGGCACTTGCTCCAGCAGAGCCTGCGCGCTGGTCACCGGCTCCGCCGGCGCACCCGGCAGCCCGGGCCGCCCCGGTCCGAGCGGTGGTGACCGTCCGATGGACCCGTTCGGGGCGAATCGGACCCCGTGGGCGTCGTTCGCCAAGCAGGACTCCTCGCGGAGGGAAGGTGGGAATAGCCCCGGACGGGGGGAGGCCGTTGCCCGATCGGGCAGTCGTGCCGGGAAGTACGGGCCGCATACTGACGGCCCGTTGACAGCTGCGGATGCCGGTCACAGAGTTGCACATGCACTACGAGAAGTGACGCTGTGTCATGGCACGCGAAGCCAGAGCCGGAGGCCGAGGCCGAATCCGCCATGGCTTGCGGCGGCCCTTGTGAGTGATCGAGGGCAGTTCCGGAGCCTCCTGAGGGTCCGCGTTCGCGGCACGACTTTCTGCCCGTT
This sequence comes from Kitasatospora sp. NPDC004289, assembly GCF_053602875.1. Taxonomy (NCBI): domain Bacteria; kingdom Bacillati; phylum Actinomycetota; class Actinomycetes; order Kitasatosporales; family Streptomycetaceae; genus Kitasatospora; species Kitasatospora sp. NPDC004289. The sequence goes on from NZ_JBSGEL010000021.1 coordinate 70,070, forward strand.
TCCCGTACTCCGTCCAGGCAATCGCCCATGAAAGCAGGATGGAAATGTCCCGCATGAAACTGTTCCCCGGCCTACCCAGGGCGACGGCCCTGCTGTTGGCGCTGCTCGGAATGATCGTGACCTTGGTCGTGGTTCCCGCCCCTGTGGCGCACGCCTTCGCGCCCAATGAGCTCAACGCCTTTGGCCGGGGGGTCGCGACCTGGAATTCGCAGGGGGCACGGTGGCCCCAATATCGCACCCTCATGAACCAGAACCGCCTGCTCGCAGTCCAGGAGGCCGGGGCGAACCCGGCCGGAATGGCGAACATGCAGCACGTGGGGACGATAACGGCCAATTTCAGGACCGTGGAGTACTACCACTGGAATGCCGGCGGGGGAGCGGTCTACCATGTCTACTGGATGTCCGGCGTCGACAACGACGCACACGGTGGGCGGGTGAATTTCGCCTTCGTCTCGGCGACGGCGGCGGACCAGGTCCTGGTCGCCGCTCCGGGCGGGGCGACCGGTCGCGCCGCTCTCGGGCTCCGCTTCCAGGACGATGTCTATTTCAACGTCCACCTGCCTTCGGGCGGGAACAACCTCGTCCCGTTCCAGCAGATGCTCAACAGCGCCTACGCCTGGGGACACCAGAACAACTGGGGAGTCAGTGTTCTGGGGGACTTCAATCTGGAACCAACGCCAGGGGTCCATCAGATAGCGTCGGATTCCATGGCCGGAACCGGGCGAATCTATCGTGTGGGTGACAACGTCATGACCCATGACGCGGGTCATGAGTTGGACTACATGGTATCGAGTCGCATCATGCCGAACTTCCGGGGTGAGCTCCCCCCATGGGTCATCAACAACGCAGATCATGCGCCGGTCTTCTTCCGCCAGCACCTCGCCGCAGCCGGCGACGTGGTCAGCCTGACCGACCAGAAGCACGACGCCTTCATGCGGGCCGAGAGCGGTGCTCGCGGGGCAAAAATCACGGCGACCGGGACCAAGGACACTGACTCCCGCACGCGGTGGAGGCTCCTTAAGGCGGGGGCCGTCGAGTGGGAATTCCGCCTCCAGAATGTCGACACCGGCCTCTGCCTGGACATGTACAACGGAATCTATTCCACGCCGGGAACCGTGATGGACCAGTACACGTGTCAGGACAATCTGACCACGCAGATGTTCCATCTGTATTGGAGCACCTTCGATCCCGGCGCCTGGCAGCTCAGGAGCGTGTGGAATCCGTCGATGTGCCTCGATGCCATGGGTGACAATCCCGGCTATGAGAGCTTCTGGCCGTGCGACGGCAAGAACATGGCCATCAATCAGAAATTCTATCCGGTGTTCTGGAATTCATAGAGCACGGATGTGGCTACTGGCGCCGCGCTTGATGGTCTTCATGCGCCCAGGGCTCTGCGCCCAGCTGGTCAGGCACGCCGCACCGGCGTGCCTGACCAGCTCTCGACCAGGAATGCTGAGACCTCTCCGCCGTGGACGTCGCCCTGCGACCGAGTGCCTGCACGGCCTTGGCGCGAAGGCGCCGACGCCGGGCTTCCGGTGTGCCGGCCGACCGTGCGGCCCACGATGGATGCGGAGTGTTCTCACCTCTACCGAGCAGTGCCGTGACGGTTCACCGGGTGGCCTGGGCGGCGCTGGCGACGAGGTTGAGGATGCCCTGGCCGAGCGGGGTCGCGGCGATCAGGATGCCGAAGGTGATGCAGCTCAGGGCGGTCATCTTCTCGTCGACGCGGGAGCGCGACTCCGTCCTGCGCATCAGGCGCAGGACGATGATGACGCCCACGACGAAGGTCGCGCTGACGGTGTACTCCATACCCCACCCCTGGTGACAGTCCGGAAACTCCGAGTGAGCATGCCAGAAGGCGCGGGAGGTGGGGCCGGGTTTCGGAAGTCGGCGTCGCCCGGGTGGGGGGAGCTCGGCCGGGCCAGGTCGTGTTCCGGTCATTCCTGTGTCGTTGACCGGCCGTTCTGTCACGAACCGGCCGCGCCCGGAAGCCTGGCGTTCTTACGATCGCCCTTCACACCGTGCGTCGGAGGGGAGCACCGTGGCAGGCAGGGCACCAGCACGACGACCCCGCGGCCGGGGGCGGAGCCGGGCGGCCGCCCGCCGCCGGACCCGGGCCGCCCGCGACAGCGCCATGCTGCTCGGCATCGGCGCCCTGGTCGCCGTCGTCCTCGCCGTCTCCGTGGTGGGCTGGCTCCTTCAGCACCTGCTGATCCTGCTCACCGTGGTCGTCGCCGCGCTCGCCACGGCGGGAGTGCTGGTGCGCCGCCGGGTACTGGCGGGCCGCCGCGCGTTCGAGGCCCAGGCGGCCCAGTTGCGGCACATCGGCCCGTTCCTGGCGATGAGCCCGAAGGAGTTCGAGCACGCCCTCGCGGTGCTGTGCAGGCGCGACGGCTGCACGAAGGTCACCGTGGTCGGCGGCGCCGGCGATCTGGCCGCCGACATCCTGGCCACCACGCCCACCGGCAGGCGCATCCTGATCCAGGCCAAGCGCTATGGACCGAGGACCCTGGTCGGCTCGCAGGACGTGCAGAAGGTCAACGGCACCTACCGCGACGTCCACCATTGCGACCTCGCCGTCGTCGTCACCACCAGCACCTACACCAATGCCGCCGCCGCCTTCTGCGAGCAGGTCGGGATCCGCACCCTCGACCGCCGCGCCCTCGCCCTCTGGGCGGACGGCACCGGCAAGCCGCCCTGGGGGTGATGTGCGTGTCTGAGCCCATCGCCACCGTTGGCAGGCGCGGCAGCTCGACATCAGCTGTCTGAGGACTCGTCAAAGTCCTCGGTTGGGTACAGATGAACGTGCTCGGCGTGGGGGCGAAGTAGGCATCCGCCTGGTGCCGAAGCGTGCGACGATCCTCGGATGAGTCGCTGACTGTGGTGGCGGCTGATCCGTCGGCTCAGCTGGCATGGGTGGACCAGCACGGTGTCCTGCCGGACGAGGTCGCACTGGACTTCGACCACGCCTTCCGCACGGTCGCCAGCCTGGTCGAGGACGGGGAGGTCAGCGGGGAGGTGCTCCCTGACCTGCGAGCGATTGATGCGATCTTCGCCAGGATGAGTGGTCAGGAGAACTCGGATCGGTGGAGCAGAGAGGCCATGGCGGTCGATCCATGGTGGGGCGAAGCCCGGGAGCTGGCCCGTCGGGTGCTCGTCGATCTCGTGGGTGAGTGGCACCTGCCGATGCCGGAGATCTGTGTCGTTCGGTAGCCGGCCAAGCTTCGTGCTGTCAGGCTGCGTTGGCGTCGCGTTCGATCGCGGCGAGGCGGTTCTTGAGGCGGTGGCTGGGGCCGCTGGAGGAGATCACGTCGCCGTGGTGTCCTGCCGCTCGGTAGGGTGCGGCAGCGCCAGGCTGTCGCAAAGACGGAGGATGTGGCCGGTCACCGTGGCTGTGTGGGACGAGATGTCCAAGTTGACCAAGGATCTGCTGTTCATGTCGCTGGATCACGCGGTGGACAACGCGGAGATCAGCGAAGAGGGGTTCATTCCGTTCTCCATGCGGGGGAGGAGTGATGGCCGTGGAGAGCTGACTCGTCTCGTCGCCGACGACCTGCCTGAGAGCGTGCAGGCGGGCCGGAAGATGCTTGAGACCGTGCCGGAGGGGACGGTGGCAGTCACCCTCGCATGGGACGGCTATGCGACTCTGGACGGCCAGCGGACCGAGGCGGTGTTCGTCGAGGCCCATGAGATCGGCCTGCCCAAGAGCGTTGTTCTCGCGCAACGCTATCTGCGCGTCGACGGCAAGGTTCAGACGCTGGGGAACCCGATCCTGCAAGGTGAGACGGATCCGTTGGTGCGTTCGGTAGGCGTCCAGGAGTCCTGAGCCTCGCGGGGAGTCTCGAGGCGCCAGAAATCAGGGCTGAATCCCCGCTCCTGGAGCCGCCGACGCAGTCTCAGTAGTTCTCCGTCGGCGGCGGCCAGCCGTTGTTCCTCGGCGAAGCGGCCGAACGGACTGTCGCCCGCCACCGGCGCCGACGTCCCGACGCCGGCCGGGCCCGGTCCGCGAGAGCTCAGCCTGCCTGCCTGCGCCGTGGCACTGCCGATCGTTGAGACCGATGCGCCGGCCCGAGACAGCACCCGCCGGCCGTGCTGTCCGCCCAAGCCGCTAGGTTGAGCCGACCAACCGGAGTGAAGGGGAGGCCCATGACTGAGCACCCGGATATCGCAGCACTCGCCCAGGTCATGGCCCCGACCTTCGGCGTTGACGAGGCCCTGGACTGGCCCTCGGTCGAAGAACGACTGGACTGCCGGCTGCCCGGCGACTACAAGGCGTTCATGTCGCTATACGGCGGTGGGGGCATCGATGACCTGCTGAGTGTGCTCCTTCCTCTGCACAAGGACGGTCTCCAGTGGGATCCCGGTGCCATCGAGGACGAGATCTCGGGTGCCCGCTCGACATGGGAAAGCACTCCCGCGCAGTGGCGCCCCGATATCGACCCGGCTCACATCCTCCCCTGGGGTCAGACATCCGGCCCCGATCTCCTGTGCTGGCTCACCACTGACCCGGACCCGGACAACTGGCCGGTCCTGGTCTGCGGCCGGCACACCGACGAACGCTGGACCCTGTTCGACTGCGGCATGGCCCGGTTCCTCCTGCGGATCTTCACCGCTGACCTCGCCACGTGTCCCCTGAGCGATACCTCCCTCTGGGGCGAGACCTCTCCAGGATTCGTTCACTGGCGCGAGCAGCAGATCCGATGGAAGGCCGGACGAGATCCCTTCACCAACGAACCGGATCCCTACGCCGACATGTTCCCCCGCTGAGCAGAGCACGGTGGCCTGAGCCGCAGTCATGCGCGGGAACCTGACACCGCAGATTCCACAGAATGATCCGGTTGACATGGCCTTCGACCGCTCCGGAGGTGTGGGTCGTGGTGAGGGCGGCCCGGACGGCTGCGTGGTCGCGTCGGATGCCGTTGGCCGAGAGCAAGTTGAGCCAGAGCCAGGGCCACGAGTCATGAACAGCGCCACCGTGGGGGAGTTCAGCGCGTGGTCGAGCGGCCCAGGTAGGTCAGCGGGCCGGGGTCGGGCACCGGGACGACGTGGAAGCCGGTGCGGTCGTAGAAGGCCCGGGCGCCGGTGTTGGCGCTCACCATCCCGAGATGCACCTGCTGTGCGCCCGCTCGGTGCAGGGCGTCGAGCAGACGCTCGATCAGTTGGCGTCCGAAGCCGCGGCCCTGGTACGCCGGGAGCAGGTCGATGTGCAGGTGGGCTGGGTAGTCGGCCAGTTCGGGCAGGATCATCCGCTCGGGCGTGTGCAGGAGCATGGCCATCAGCTCGTCGCCGTCGGCCGGGTCTCCGGCCGGCGCCGGGTAGAGGTGGCCGACCCGGGGGAGCCAGTGCCTGCGGAGCTCGGTGACGAAGCGGGTGGTGTCGCTGGTTCCCAGGACGTATCCGACAGCGGTGCCCCGGCCGTCGTCCAGGACGTACGCGAGGCCGGGTTCGAGCTCCAGGTAGGGCCCGGCGAAGTTGTCCGGTAGTACTTGCTCGTTCCGGTAGAGGCCGGTGGCGTCGCCGCCGGCCTCGGCGGTGCGGATGCAGATGTCGTACACGGCTTCGCGGTCGGCGGGGCGGTACGGGCGGATCGTCGGCTGCGGGTTCTCCATCGGGTGTTCTCTCCTCCGGCGGTGCGCCTCGTCACGGACTCCCGGCCCGGCCACCCGTGGCGGCCGGGCGGCTGGACGGTCGAACGGCCGCATCCTGCACGGGACCTGAGCCGGTGTCGGCCGGACCGTGGACGAGCGGGGTCAGTAGCCGAAGGTAGCGCGGATGCGTCTGCCACCGCCGGGCAGGGCCCCGATCTCACGGGCGTGGCCGCCGGGGCTCGGCGGCGCGATCAGGGACGACCTCGAAGCGCTGCGCGCGGGCGCCGAAGCGGCGATGACGGGCGGCGCGACGGGCGAATGGGAGGAACGCTACGAACGGGAGGCCAGGCTCGTCCTCAGCAAGATCGCCTGGTGGCGTGACCTCTACGACCGCTACCACCGGCGTCCCCACTTCCACGGCCGACGCCAGCGATCCCTGCTGTTCGTCCTCTCCGTGCTCGGACTGGCCGCTGCCTTCCGGATCTCCTACGACCTCAACCACGCCGAGATCATCGGCGCCGTGGTCGTCTTCCTGATCAGCGCGGTCCCGCTCGGCCTCGTGCTGTCGCTCGCCACCTACGCCAACGAATGGCTTCTCACCTGGGACCCGGCCGAGTCCGGTGGCCCGCGCCGGCGGGAGAGCGGACGGTTCGAGGAGGACTCCTCGGTCAGCCATCCCGGACGAACCTTGGGACCCGACGAAGGCGCGACGGACCTGTGACCGAACGCCCGCACCGAGCAGGTCGTCCCGGGCCGGGCCCGCGGTCAGCTGTGGCGTCACGCCACGGGGCGGATCCACTTGCGGCGCGGGACGATGACGCAGGCCTGGTCGGGCTCCTCGCGGGAGCGGTGGTGGGTACGGGAGCCCGTGAGGGCGGGGGTGAGATGGCCTGAAATCAATACTGGACGAAGTTATTTATTCGTCGCTACATTGCCCCCGTGTTTCCCACCCACAGCCAGCCGTTGGTCACCGCACCGGCCGAAACCGCCCTCCTCGCACTGCTGTTGGCCGAAGGGCCGCTCAGCCGCGTCGAGCTGGCCCGTCGCGTCGGGCTCTCGGGAACCGCGATCACCAAGGCGGCCCGGCCCCTGATCGACGACGGCTACCTGCACGAACTCCCCCCGGAGCGCACCGCCCCGGGTGCCGGCCGCCCGGTCAACCCGCTTGCCGTCACCGTCGACCGGGAGTTCTTCCTCGGGGTCAAGGTCAGTGCCGACGCGCTGTACGCCGTGGTCTGCGATCTGCGGGCCGGGGTCCGGGCCACCACCGGCCGACGCCTCGGCGCGGACCGCAGCCCGGCCGCCGTCTGCGCGCTGGTCCACGACTCCGTCGAGCTGCTGCTCAGCCGCGACCCCGGCTTCCGCCAGCGCATCCGCCACCTCGGCATCGCGGTCTCCGGCGACGTGGACCGCCCCGCCGGCCGGGTCCGCTACTCCGTGCTGCCGGGCTGGCAGGACGTCCCGCTCGCCGAACTGGTGGCGGAGCGGACCGGCTTCAACGTCATCGTGGAGAACGACGTCAAGGCGATCACCTCCGCCGAGCACTGGTTCGGCGAGGGCATCGGCACCGAGCACTTCGCGCTGGTCACCATCGGCGCGGGCATCGGCTCCGGACTGGTCGTCAACGGCCGTCTGGTCGCCGGGGCCTACGGCGTGGCCGGCGAGGTGGGACACATCAGCATCGACCCGAACGGGCCCCGCTGCCACTGCGGTCAGACCGGCTGCGTCGAGGCGGCGGCCTCCAGCAGCGCGATCCTGGCCCGGGTCCGCAACGCCACCGGCCTCGCCGAGCTGGACTTCGACGGCGCCGTCGACCTCGCCCGCAGTGGTGACCCCGCCGCCCGTGAGTCCTTCGCCCGCGCCGGACGGGCGATCGGCACCGGCATCGCCACCCTGGTCAACCTGTTCGGCCCCGAGCGCGTCGTGGTCACCGGCGAGGGGCTCGACGCCTACGACCTGCTCGGCACGCCCATCAAGGACGCCTACGCCGCGCACACCTTCAAGGCCGCGGCGAACTGCCCCCTGACCCTGCGTCCGCTCCCCTGGGAGGACTGGGCGCGCGGAGCCGCCGTCCTGGGCATCCAGGCGCTGTTCCCCTAGGCGTCCGGCGTGACCCGTGACCCGTGACCCGTGACCCGCGAGCCGCGAGCCGTGACTCGCGCCTCGTGACCCGCTCCGCCGCACCAGCCCCTTCCGCCGGTGCAGCGCAGCCGACGCACCGTCACACCCCGTACGGCCGACCCGGAGTCCACCCACACCTCCACCCCGAAGGACGCCAGATGAGTGCAGACGGAGCACAGCGCGGCCGACGGGGCATCGTCGAGGGCAGCGCCGCCGGCGGTCTCCAGGGCTGACGCCCTCCCCGTTCCCCCCGGGCCGCGTGTGCGGCGGCCGCGGGGCCGCACCACCCCAACCCACCCCACCCTCCTGGAGATTCGCCATGCGATCCACCAGAACCCTCCGCGGCGGACGCGGCCTCCCGGCCGTGCTCGCCACCGCCTCACTGCTGCTGGTCGCCGTCCCGGGTGCGGCCTCGGCAGCTCCCGCGGCCGTCCCGGCCGCGGCGTCGGCCACCGTGTTGACGGGACCTCAGCTCGCCGCCTCCTGGACCGGCCCGCTGAGCACCCGGGGCCGGTACGTGGTCGACGCCACGGGCAACCGCTTCAAGCTCAAGTCGGGCAACTGGGCCGGGGCCCAGGGCACTTACGAGGGCAGCGGCGACGTCAACGACGTGACCAACCACCAGGCCGACCAGAAGTCGAACAACATCCCGCTCGGGCTGGACCGGACCCCGATCAGCCGGATCCTGGCCGACTTCCACGAGCTCGGCATCAACAGCGTCCGGCTCCCCTTCGCCAACGCGATGGTCCGTGACACCGCGCCCGTCCCGGACGCGGCCGTCGCCGCCAACCCCGAACTCCGGGGCCGTACCCCGCTCCAGGTGTACGACGCGGTGGTCGCCGCGCTCACCGCCGACGGCTTCGCGGTCGTCCTCAACAACCACACCACCAGTTACCGCTTCTGCTGCGGCCTGGACGGCAACGAGCGCTGGAACAGCGGCCAGTCGACCCAGCAGTGGATCGACGACTGGCTGTTCCTGGTGAACCGGTACAAGAACGACAAGCGGGTGGTCGGCGCGGACCTGCGCAACGAGGTCCGCCGCGACACCTGGGACGACCCCAACTGGGGCTGGGGCGACGACCACGACCTCTACAAGGTCCTGGAGGAGGCCGGCAACCGGATCCTCCAGGCCGACCCCGACATGCTGATCGTGATGGAGGGCATCAACTGGCAGGGCATCCCGCAGGGGATGTTCAGCCACGGCCGCCCGACCCTCACCCCGGTCCGCACCCTCTCCAACACCCTGATCGACTCCGGCAAGCTGGTCTACTCGGCGCACTTCTACGCCTACACCGGCCCCAACCACACGGGTGCGAGCGGAGGTTGGCAGAACGGTGAGACCAACGACCCCCGGTACCGCGACCTGACGCCCGAGCAGCTGATCCAGGTGGTCAACGACCAGGCGCTGTTCGTCACCACGGCCGGCCAGCACTTCACCGCACCGGTCTGGATCAGCGAGTTCGGCTCCGGTAGCCGCTCCACCGACCCCAAGGACCGGGCCTGGTGGCGCAACTTCACCGACATCCTGGTCCGCAACGACACCGACTTCGCCCAGTGGCCGCTGGTCGGCTGGACCAGGCCGAACGGCGAGGTCAACGACGACTGGGCGCTGGTGGACTACGACGCCACCGGCCGCCGCACCACCACCGTCAACGACCCCGCCGACTGGCGCGCCGCCGACTGGAACAAGCTGGTCAACGCCCCGGGCAAGACCGGCCCCGTCCCCCAGGTCGACCACTGGAACATGCTGAACCTGGACTTCGGCGACCAGAATCGTTCCCGCACCATGCTCGCCCGCGCAGACTGGAGCAGCGGCAACCGCAAGGGCACCTGCCCCGACGGCCGCCGCCTCACCGGCCTGGGCCGCAGCGACTCGCGGGGCCTGTGCACGGACGCCGGACAGCCCGGCACCGCGGCCGGGACGGGGTGGACCGTGGTCACCGACGAACGGTTCGTCAACCACGGTGACTGGGCCTCCGGTTACAACAAGCTCCAGTGCCCCGACAACACCTTCGCCGCCGGTTACGCGGTGAACGGCAACGCCATGGCCGCCCTGCTCTGCGCCCCCGCCGCGCGGTCGCTGCCGCTCACCGGCCGCACCGCGTGGTTCGACCACGGCGACAACCGGCCCGCCACCGGCGGCTCCACCGGCAGCGACTGGGCACCCGGCTACTACAAGGGCCAGTGCGGCGACGGCGAGTACCTGGCCGGGGTCGGCTACACCTGGCGCTGGAGCCACGGCGGCGTTCCCGACGTCCTGCTCTGCCGTCCGCTGAGCTGACCCTCCGTCACACCCGGCCGAGCGGACACGGTCGACACCCGCGTCCCCGGAACCCACCCGCCTTGGGGAGTTCCGGACGGACGGAGGTCTCGACCCCGCCGAGCCCCTCGAACCACGGCCACCGACCCCCTCGGAGGGGGTCGGTGGCGCGGCGTCAGGCCGTGGCGCGGCAGCCGGCGAGGAGGAGGGCGATCATGCGCTTGGCGTCGGCCTGGCCGTAGTCCGGGCCGGTGATGCAGAGGTTCCCGATCGCGCGCATGAGCGGGTAGGCGGTGATCCCGGGGGCGAGGGCGCCGGAGGCGGCGCAGGCGTCCAGAAGGGTCGCGCAGGCCGGGACCAGGGTGTCGAGCATCAGGGCGTGGAGGTTCTCGAGCCCCGGGTCGCCGGACCCCAGCGCGGCGCCGAGACCGTGCTTGGTCACCAGGAAGTCCGCGAACGCGTCCGCCCACCCGGTCATCGCGGTGAACGGCGCGGCGGACTCCGCCAGCAGCCGGGGCGCGAGGGCGGCGCAGGCGTCGATCTGGTGCCGGTAGACGGCCGTGACCAGGTCCGCGCGGGTCGGGAAGTGCCGGTAGAGCGTGCCGACGCCGACTCCGGCGCGGTCGGCGATGTCGCGGACGGGCGCCTGGACGCCCTGCTCGACGAAGACCGCGGCCGCGGCCTCCAGCACCCCGTTGCGGGTGCGCTGCGCCTGCGCCTGGCGCACCCCGACCGACTCCGGCACTGCTGTCTCCCTCTGCTCGCTTTACTCGCGGAACAATGTTCCGTTAAGTTGGCGGAACGCTGCTCCGCCAAATTATGGCAGAGCCCTTCCAAGGAGAAAGCGCAGGTCCGCCATGCCCTCCCACGCCCTCGGCGAGCAGATCGTCTCCGTCAAGCCCATCCCCGTCTCCTCGCCCGGCCGCGGCATCGACCTCCAGGTCAGGGTCACCGCGCCCCGGTCGGGCACGAGCCTGCCCGTGATCGTCTTCTCGCACGGCAACGCCTGGTCGCTGGACGGGTACCAGCCCCTCGTCGACCGGTGGGCCGCCGCCGGATTCGTCGTCGTGCAGCCCACTCACCTGGACTCCCGCCGCAACGCGATCGGCTGGGAGGACCCGCGCTTCGCCACCGTCTGGCGCGTACGGATAGCCGACCTGCACGCGGTCGTCGACCAGATCGGCGAGGTCCTCTCCCTGGCCGGCCTGGAGACCCGTGCCGATTCCGGGCGGATCGCGGTGGTCGGCCACTCCTGGGGCGCCCAGACCGCGGGCGCGCTCCTCGGTGCCCGGGTCCTCGACGCCGACGGGGTCCCCGGTGAGGACTTCTCCCACCCGGCGGTGTCGGCCGGAGCGCTGATCGCCGCCGCCGGGGCGGGCGACACCCTCACCCCGTTCGCCGCCGAGCACCTCCCGTTCATGCGGCCGGACTTCTCCACCATGACCACCCCGGCCCTGGTCGTCGCGGGCGGCAAGGACCAGTCGCAGCTCTCCACCCGGGGGCCGGAGTGGTTCACCGACGCCTACCACCTCAGCCCGTCCCCCAAGAGCCTGCTCACCATCGCCGAGGCCGAGCACACCATGGGCGGGATCGCGGGCGAGCGGGTCGCCGAGACCACCGACGAGGACCCCGAGCGCGTCGCGCTGCTGGCCGACGCGGTCGCCGCCTACCTCCGCGCCGCCCTCGGCCTCGGCGACGCCGAGTGGGCCGCGCTCGGTGGCGGTGGCAGTGACGGTGGCGGTGCTGAGCAGGGCGAAGGCGGGTGGAGCATCACCGGGAAGTGAGGCCGGGCCGGAAAGCCGTGGGCAGCCGGGCGCAGAACTGCTTGCATGGGGCCGCACACGCGCACTCCCGCGCACACCCCACACGCGATCCGAAGGGTGCTCCGATGAAGCTTCCCGTCCCGCTCCGCCTGGTGAACGAGACCGTGGCCTTCCTGCTGGAGCTGGCCGCCCTCGTGCTGCTCGGGTGGTGGGGCTGGCACGCGATGCCGAACTCGGTGGCCGGGGTGCTGCTGGCCGTGCTGCTGCCCGGCGCGGCGGCGGTGTTGTGGGGGCTGTTCGCCGCCCCGAAGGCCCGGATAGCCCTGCCGGTGGCGGGAGTCCTGACCGTCAAGGCCGTGGTGTTCGGCACCGCCACGGCGGCGTACTACGCGGTGGGCTCGGCGTCCTGCGCCACCGCCTTCGCGGTGATGGTGGTCGTCAACACGGCCCTCGCGACCCTCGACCGCCGGGCGCGGGAACTCTCCTGATGCCGCGTCGGCCGTCGGTCCGTCAGGAGAGCCGGGCGCGAGCCTCGGCGAGGGCCGCCTCGAAGCCGGCGGCGACCTCGAGGACGTCGGTGCCCTGGGCCTCGACCTCGAAGTGGCCGCCGGGCCGCTGCTCGACCCGGTAGCGGCAGGGCTGGGTGGTGTAGGCGCCCGGCTCGAACTCCCAGCGCAGCGCCTCAGCCGTCCACTCGCCACCGAGCGACCCGTCCGGCTCGACGGTGGCACGCCGGGAGTAGACCGTCCGGCAGTCCGGAACGCGGTCCCAGACCGGGCCGGGATCCGTCCACCGGTCGACCCGCTGGACGACGCGGGCGTACGCCCGGGCGGGGGCGTCCTCGCCGACCTGGCTGTTCCAGAGGGCGGTGATCTCGTCGGCGATGGCGCGGTCGGTCACGGGGACGGTCCGGGAGCCCACGCGCACGACGTGGACGGGTCCCGGGGCCGGAGGGTTCTCGGTCACACCCTTGATCTTCCATCACCCGGCCGGTCGGTGGCCGCTCGACGGTCGCCCGATGGCCGCCCGGGCCGTCAGTCCTGCCAGTAGAACAGCAGGGTGTCCAGGGCGAGCGGCCCGCGCGCGCCGAAGTAGTAGACGTGGAGTCCGGTCACCATGACCGATCCGGTCTCGCCGTCGATCCAGCGCAGACCCGCCGCCTCCAGCGGTGGGCGGGCCGCGCAGTCGTCGTCCTCGCCGGTGGCGAACGGGCCGAGCGTGCTGATCCGGACCTGCTCCTCCGCCTCCTCCTCGCCGTACCGGATCACGTGGTAGGTGCCGTCGCCCTGCTGGTTGTCCTCGCCGCAGTGCACCGGCGGCCGCGGCGACAGTCCGGCCGCGTCGAGGGCGGCCACCGCCCGGGCCAACTGGCCTTCCTGGTCCACCGGTTCGGGTGGCGGGGAGGACAGGGCCTCCACCCGCCACCGCGGATCGGTGGCCACCTGGCACCACGGCGCGTACTCGTGCAGGACGGCCCGCCGCAGCTCCTCGTCCAGCCCCGGCACCTCCACCCGAGGGCTCCCCAACTCGCTGTAGAGGCGGCGGAGTTCGGCCAGGTCGTCGGTCAGTTCGTGCAGCGTGTACGCCGCCCAGAGCGCGGCCTCCACGGTCGGGGCCGTGGCCGCGAAGGCGCGCAGCCGGTCCGGGTCGGACTGCAGCCGGTGCGAACGGAAGGCCACCGAACGGTCCGGGTCCGCCAGCGCGTCGGTCACGTCCTGGTCGGCCCGGTAGCGCGTGAGGATCGCGAAGTACCGGTCCTCCGGCCGTCCGTCGCCGAGCTCGGCCAGCACCGCCGCGGCCCCCACCCGCTCGACCAGCCCGGTCAGCCCCGCCTCCCCGACGGTCTCGTGGTGCTGCCAGGGAGAGAATGCCAGGGTCGCCAACTCCCGTGCCGCCGTGAGGTCGCCGAGCCGCCCGCGTGCCTTGAGCACCGCCTCCCGCAGGCCGTACGCGCCGTCCTCCTGCCGCTCCTCCTCCCGCAGCCAGGGCAGCAGCTCCGGTCGGTCGCCCAGCAGGTCGAGCAGCGCGATCCGCACCTCGGTCACCTCCTGCGGATCCCGGATCCGGGCCAGCAGCTCCGGCACCCTGCGCTCCGGCACCCGACCGTCCAGGGCCGGGACGCAGTCCCTCCGCCGCCACCACGCGTGGCGCTGCCCGCAGACGTACCGGACCAGCTCCTCCGGGGCCAGCGCCCGCAGTCCGGCCTGGTCGGCACGGCCCACGCCCGGGATCAGGGCTTCGATCTTCCGCATCCGCCGATGCTACGGCCCTGACCTCCCGTCAGGCCCGACCGGGTCCGCACGGGTCCGAGCTGCCACGGGCGGCCACAGGCGGTCCGGTGCGCGGCCTTCCCGGGTAATCCTTGGCAATCGCGGCCGGGAGGAGTTACAGTGCCGACAGGTGGACATCCGACGCCGCTGCTCCTGAGCGCGGGTACCGGATCCACCGTTCACAGCGTCTGCGGGCCCGATCGGCCGCGACGCCATCCGGTTCCTCCAATGGAGCCGCAGCACACCGCACCGCCGCCGAACCCGCCCGAAGCTCCGCGATCCCTCGCGGCCGGGCCGTCGGCTCCCGCGGTCATCCGGCACCCGCCGTGCACCCGACCCGCCCCTGGCCGTCGGGTCCGCCGGGACGTGCCGTCACCACAGCATTCTTCCCAGAGGAGCACCCATGACCACCGCCACCACCATCGACCCGGGCGCCATCGACCCGAGCACCACCGAAGCCCTGGACGGCCTGCTGAAGGCCGACCTCCACCACCTCGCCTCCGCCCTCGGCATCCCGGGCAACTCCCGGCTGCGCAAGGGCGAACTCGTCGAGGCGATCACCGCCAAGCGCGCCGCCGCCACTGCGCCCGCCGCGCCCGCCACACCCGCCGGGCCCACCACGGTCCCGCCGCCGGCCCAGGTCCCCGCACAGCCGCCCGAGCCCGACCGCGACGGTCTGCTCCCGGCCGCCGGCGTGCTGGACCTCCGCGACGGCAAGGCGTTCCTGCGCACCTCCGGCTACCTGCCCGGTCCCACCGACCTGCACGTCTCGCCCGGCCAGGTCCGGGCCCTCGGCCTGCGCCGCGGCGACGTCCTGACCGGGGCCACCCAGCAGCCCGCCGGCTCGGCCCAGCCTCGCAACGGCTCCAACCGTCACCCGGCCGGCGGCGAGCGCCGTCCGCTGCTGGCCCGGATCGACACGGTCAACGGCCGCCGCACCGAGGACGGCCCCCAGCACCGGCCCGCCTTCCACGACTTGACGGCGCTGTACCCGCAGGAGCAGCTGCGCCTGGAGACCGGCCCGCGCGAACTCACCGGCCGGGTCGTCGACTTGGTGGCCCCGATCGGCAAGGGCCAGCGCGGTCTGATCGTCGCGCCGCCGAAGGCCGGCAAGACCATGGTCGTCCAGTCCGTCGCGGCCGCCATCGCCCGCAATCACCCCGAGGCGCACCTGATGGTCGTCCTGGTGGACGAACGCCCGGAGGAGGTCACCGAGATGCGGCGCACCGTCCGCGGCGAGGTCATCGCCTCCACCTTCGACCGTCCCGCCCGCGAGCACATCGCCCTCGCCGACCTCGCGATCGAGCGCGCCAAGCGGCTGGTCGAACTCGGCCACGACGTGGTCGTCCTGCTCGACTCCATCACCCGGCTGGCCCGCGCCCACAACACCGCCGCCCCCTCCAACGGCCGTACCCTCAGCGGCGGCCTGGACGCCGGCGCCCTCCAGGAGCCCAAGCGGCTCTTCGGCGCGGCCCGCAACACCGAGAACGGCGGCTCCCTCACCATCCTCGCCACCGCCCTGGTCGACACCGGCTCCCGGCTGGACGACCAGGTCTTCGAGGAGTTCAAGAGCACCGGCAACATGGAGCTCCGCCTCGACCGCCGCCTCGCCGACAAGCGCGTCTTCCCCGCCGTCGACGTCCGCGCCTCCGGCACCCGCCGCGAGGAACTCCTCCTCGGCCCGGCCCGCACCTCCGCCGCCTGGACCCTGCGCCGCGTCCTCAACGCCCAGGACACCCAGCAGGCCACCGAACTCCTCCTCGAGCGCCTCAAGCGCACCCCCACCAACGACGACTTCCTCCGCCAGGTCTCCACCAACTCCCCGACTTCCTGACCGCCCGGCCGGTGGGTGCCACGCTCGCGACCGGTTCTAGGGACGAGCCGCGAGCGGATCGTCCCCAGCCGCTGTCAGGGCGACGGCGGCGGCTCGCACTGCGTCTTCCCAGGAGCGGAACTCCTCGGGCTGGTCAGTCTCCATGGCGTCGAGGTAGTCCTCCTCGACTGCGGCCCTGGCGAACCGCGTCTCCAGGTCGGTCCCGGTGTCCGCGACGCCGTGCCAGAGGGTGGCGGCAACGTCTTTGGGGCTGATGTCCCCGGCGGTCAGCCGGGCCGCCAGGTGGTGCAGCAGGCACCGCTCGGCCGTATCGCTGTCCGGGACCGGGACGCTGAGCTCGCCCAGGGCCTCCTGGAGTAGGCGTTTGAGTTCGGAGGTGTCCTCGTGGCGGCTCCGTCCGGCCAGGTCCCGCAGGGCCGGGGAGTCGTGGCCCCCGGCCAGCAGCTCGGCGGCGGCCGTTGGCAGACCCTCAGGAAAGACGAGGCCGACGGAGAGCTGCCAGGCGAGGGTGAATGCGGCGTCCATGACGGCATCCTCTCGTCCCCGGCTTCCTGGTGACCAGTGGGTTCGCGCGCCTGAGGACGCGTCAACCGGCGGCCGTCGGCTCCGGGCCGTCGTCGAAGCAGGCGGTCAGCGCCGGGTCCTGGATGCAGTCGTCCACGCCGAGCCGTCCGGACCCGCGCTTCAGCGCCGCCGGGTCGGTGTCGCCGGGCGCGGCCACGACGGTGCCGTGGCCGCGCCGGCGGTCGGCGACCTCAAGGGAGAGCAGCGGACCGAACCGGATGACGCCGAGGCGCAGGTCTTCCACGAAGGGTTCCTGAGGGGTTCAGCTCAGGGCCCACGTCTGCAGGGGGGACGAGGAGTTGGGCTGCTGGGTGACGAGGGCGCCGTCGGCCGTGGAGGCGGTGGTGAGCAGGAGGCCGCTCTTGGCGGAGGTCACGGTGTAGCCGCCGCTCACCGAAGTGACGGTCCAGCGTTGGTTGGTGGTGCCGGAGCAGGTCCACTGGATGATCGCGGCGCCGGGGGAGGTGGAGCCGGCGTTGACGTCGGCGCAGAGGCCGGAGGCCTGGTTGACCAGGGTGTAGGTGCCGTCGGACTGGCGGGTGAACTTCCACTGCTGGTTGGTGCCGCCGTGGGTGGTCCAGGTGACCAGCTGGGTGCCGGTGCTGGTCGAACTGCCGGGTACGTCCAGGGACTTGCCGCCGGTGGTGAGGGTGTGGACGCCGTCCAGGGTGCCGGGCGTGGTGGGCCAGGTGAGGTCGGGGGCGGCGTAGTAGCCGATCCCGGCGGCGGTCCAGCGCGGGCCCTGGGCGGTGAGGCGGTCGCGGAAGGACGCCCAGTCGTGGGTGGACTTCGGGGACCAGCCGATCTCGGCGATGGCGGGCAGGCGGGGGAAGGTCATGTACTCGGCGTAGACCGAGGGCGCCGGGAACTGGCTGGTGGAGGTCGGCAGGCTGGTGGAGCCGCGGTAGGCGCGGTCGGCCCAGAGGGCGGCCTCGACGCCGAGCACGTCGGCGGCCGCGACGACGGGGGAGGTGCCGTCGGTCTTGGCGGTGACGGTGGACGGGTCCCAGTCGTAGGCCTTCTGGGCGTTCACGTAGCCGGACCAACTCAGGCCGTACGGAACGGTGCTGTCGTACTTCATGTCGAGGTACGCGTGGTCGCTGGGCGACATCACGAACTTGGCGCCCTGGGAGACGGCGTGGCGCAGCTGCTTGATGCCGGTGGACTCGGCGGCCGTGCCGACGCTCGCCCGGTCGCTCGCGTCGCCCCAGAACTGCAGGACGCTGCCGGCGGGGAGGGCGGACTGCCCGAGCTGGTGCCAGCCCATCACGGTCTTGCCGCGCGAACTGACCGCCTGGGTGGCGGCGTTGGCGTAGGCGTCGTACTCGGCGGTGGTGGCCTGCGGGGTCTCGTCCCCGCCGAGGTGGACGTAGGGGCCGGGGGTGAGCTGGGCGACGGCGTCGATGACGGTGGTGAGGAAGGCGGAGACGTTGGCGATGTGCTGGGTGTCCTTGAGGCAGTACAGGCTGATGCCGACCTCGAAGCCCGCATAGGGCGCCTTGGCCTGGTTGTTGCAGTTGAGGCCGGGCACGGAGGCGAGCGCGGCGGTGGTGTGGCCGGGCCCGTCGATCTCGGGGACGACCGTCATGAAGCGGGACTTCGCGTACGCCACGATGTCCTGGTACTGGGCGGTGGTGTAGTACCAGGAGGTGCCGCCGGTGAATCCGCTCTGGGTGGAGGCGCCGGTGGTGGTCAGGGCGGGGAGCGCGCCGACGGCGATGCGCCAGCCCTGGTCGTCCGTCAGGTGCAGGTGGAGCGTGTTGATCTTGTACGCGGCGGACTGGTCGATGGATCGCTTGACGTCCTCGACGGAGAAGAAGCGGCGCGCCACGTCGAGCATCACGCCCCGGTAGGCGTAGCGCGGCGCGTCGGATATCTGCACCGGCGAGACGGTCCACGGGCCGGGGCGGACGGTGGTGGACTCCACAGCGGCGGGCAGGAGTTGACGCAGCGTCTGGACGCCGCGGAACAGGCCCTCGGCGGAGTGCGCCGTCACGGTGGCGCCGCTGGCGGAGGAGGAGAGCGTGTAGCCCTCCTGGCCGAGCGCGGCAGGGCCCGTGGGGTCGAGGACCAGCGCTCCGGAGGCCGGGGCACTGGCGGCGCTGGAGACCGGGAGGGCGTAGCCGGTGGCGGGGGCGAGCAGGGCGGAGAGGTAGCTGCCGACGCCGAGGGCGTCCGGGGCGGTGGAGACGACCGCGATCGGGGTCTGCGCGGTGAGGGTGAAGCCGCCGCCGGCCACGGCCGTCTCGCTGACGGGCTGCGGCACCACCGGGGGGAGGGTGGCCGCGGCGGCGGTCTGCGGTGCGAGGGCGAGGGAGAGGGCGGACGGCAGCAGCGCGAGGCTGAGGAGGACGGAGCCGAACCGCGCGGGTCGTCGGCGTCTCTGGGGAGGGTTCTGGGGGCGGCGGGCGGAGGCGCTCACGGGGGCTCCAGGGTCGGCCGGTTCGGCGGGGGCGTGCCGGGCCGTCACGCGGAACGGGGGCCGCTGCTGCCGTCCTCGGTGATCGATGTTGCTCGGAACGGGGTTGTTCGTCGCACGTGTGAGCAAAGATGGCGGAGGTGCCGATCCGCCGTCAAGGGTCTGCCGGGCGTCCGGCGTCAATCCGGGGCAGGGCGGAGCGCCGCGCGGTCGGCGGTTCGGCGCGGTCGGCGGTTCGGCGGTGCCTCGGACGCTGCGTCAGACGGCGGGGGCCGGGCCGGTGGTGGAGCGGATGACCAGCTCGGGGTCGAAGAGGAGCTCGCCGGTCGGGACCTCGCGGCCGCCGACCAGGTCGAGGAGGCTGCGGGAGACGCCGTGGGCCAGGCGCTCGGTCGGCTGGCGGACGGTGGTGAGCGGGGGGTCGGTGAACTCGGTGATCAGGGTGCCGTCGTAGCCGACCACCGAGACGTCGTCGGGGACGGAGCGCCCGAGCCGCCGCAGGCCGCGGATCACGCCGAGCGCCATGAAGTCGCTGGCCGCCACGATCGCGGTGGCCCCCAGGCCCAGCAGCACGCCGGCCGCGGCCTGCCCGCCCTCGACGGTGTAGGACTGACGGACCACCAGCCGTTCGGCGTCCGGCAGGCCGTGACGGGCCATCGCGTCCACGAAGCCGCGCACCCGCTGGTCGGCCGGGCGGTTGCCGCTCGGGCCCGAGACCATGCCGATGGTGCGGTGGCCGAGGCGGTGCAGGTGGTCGACGGCCAGCGCGGCCGCCTGGCGGTCGTCGGTGGAGAAGACCGGCGCCGGCACCGCGTCGGCGAACTCGCCGTTCACCCCGACGTACGGGATGCGCCGGGTGCGGAGGATCTCGTAGACCTCGGTGTCCGCGTCGTCGAGCGTGTTGGAGGCGGAGAGGAAGACCACGGCGGCGATGCCCTTGTCGATGATCGCCGAGATGTAGTCGCGCTCCTGGACCCCACCGGGGAAGACGGGGCAGAGCACGGTCTTCAGCCCGTGCGGGGCGAGCGCCGACTCGATCCGCTCGGCGACGTCGGTGAAGAACGGGTTGGACACGTGCTCGGTGAACACCGCCACCAACTGCCCCTGCACTGGCCGCTCGTAGCCCAGCTCGGCCATCGCCCGCTCGACGGCGTCGCGGGTCTTCTCCGCCACCCCCTGGCGACGGTTGATCACCCGGCTGACCGTCGCCTCGCTGACGCCCGCGCGCTCGGCGATCTCGGTGATCCCGACCTTCATCGACTTCGTCCCTTCCGGGCCGGCGCCGGTGTGGGCGGACGGCCGACCTGATCCACGACTTGCAGTACTACCACGGAACGTCCTCCGGGTGGACCTCCGCGGGCCCTTCTCGGGCGGCCGGCTCGCGGCCCGCAGCCGGTCGGCGGGGGATCAGCGGCCGGGGAGCGGGTGTGCCGGGTCGCGGCCGGTCAGGGCCACCAGGCGGGCCCCGGCGTCCGCGCCGGCGGGTACCGGGACGGGGGCGGCGAACAGGCCCGAGGCGGCCAGCGCGGCGGTGTGCGGGGTGAGCTCCGCCAGGCCGAACGCGGCGGCCTCCGGATCGATCCGGCTGTCCGCGCCGATCGCCTCGGCCAGGTCCCAGGCGTGCACGATCGCGTCCACCGTCATCTCCCGGGCGTACCCGTCCGCGCGGCGGGTGCCGTAGGAGAGGTGGACGGTGCGGCGCAGGGCACCGGGGGGCGCGGCGAACGCGGCCTGTGCCGCCGTGGCGGCCGCCGTCCAGGCCGCAGCCGGGTCCGCGCCCAGCACGTCACCGTCGAAGCGGTCGCCGACCTCGGCGACGGTCGCCCCGGCGAGCAGGTCGGGCACCCAGAGTTGTTCCGCCGTCAGGTGCCGGACCAGCTGACGCACCGTCCATTCGGCGCAGGGCGTGGGCGCCTCCCAGGCCCCGGCGGGGACGGCGCGGACCAGCGCGCCGAAGCGGTCCACCGCCCGGGCGCGGAGGGCGAGCAGAGGGGGGCCGTCGAGGTGTGCGGTCACGGCCCCAGCCTCGCCCGGCCCCGGACGGCGGGCAAGGGGACGGCCCGCGGCCCACCTGCTGCGCCCGCCCTGCCCGCCCCGTGCACCGCTGCCGCCGACAGGCCGCTGTGGCTGTGGCCGTCGCCGTCGCCGTGGCGTGCTGCGGTGCCGCTGCGCCCTGGCTTCCACGTCCAGCCCAGGGTCACGGCCAGGGCGGTCTCCCTCACTCCGCCGGTGCCCGGTGCGTGCTGCTGACTCCGCACGCCCCTGACGGCCACTCACCAGACCCGCCCCGTTCCACGGCCCTGCCGTCGGGCGCGGCATGCGGGTGAACCGGCCCAGCGGTCGCGCGGATCCGGGCCGGGCGGCCGTAGCCTGAGGGCTTATGGGCGATTCGTCCCGTCAGGTCCCGGGGATCGGAGGTACCGCATGACCGTGTTCCCCGCCCGCGTGGTGTTCGGCGAGAGCGACCGCGCGGCCGTCGCCGCGGCGGTGACCGAGAGCCTCACCACCGGGGCGCTCACCCTCGGCCCGCACACCGCGCGCTTCGAGTCCGCCTTCGCCGCCGCCCACGAGGCCTCGCACGCCGTCGCGGTGGCCAGCGGCACCGCCGCGCTGGAGATCGTGCTGCGCTGCGTCGGCGTGGCGGACCGTGAGGTGGTGGTCCCGGCCAACACCTTCTACGCGACCGCCGCCGCCGTGGTCCACGCCGGGGGCACGCCCGTCTTCGCCGATGTCGAGGCCGCCACCTTCGCGCTGGACCCCGAGAGCGTCGAAGCGGCCCTCTCCCCGGACACCGCCGCCGTGGTGCTGGTGCACATCGGCGGTCTGATCACCCCTCGGGTGGACGAGCTGCGGCGGCTCTGCGACGAGCGCGGCATCCCGCTGGTGGAGGACGCGGCGCACGCGCACGGCTGCAGCTACCGCGGCCGCCCCGCCGGGTCCTTCGGACTGGCCGGCGCGTTCTCCTTCTATCCGACCAAGGTGATCACCAGCGGCGAGGGCGGAATGATCCTCACCGAGTCGGAGGAGCTGCGCGACGAGGCGCGGATCCATCGCGACCAGGGCAAGGGGACCTTCGGCACCAACCTGCACGTCCGCAACGGCGCCTCCTGGCGGCTGAGCGAGCCGAACGCCGCCATCGGCGAGGTGCACCTGCGCCGGCTCAAGGAGTTCATCGAGGTCCGCCGCTCCGTGGCGCGGCGCTACACCGACGCGCTCGCTCCGCTCGACGGGCTGGAGCCGCTGGCCGAGCCACCCGGCGGCCGGAGCAACTTCTACAAGTACGTCCTCCTGCTGCCGCCCGGGGTCGACCGGGCCCGCTTCAAGACCGCGCTGCGCGAGCGCTTCGACGTCCGGGCGGCCGGCGAGGTCTACGAGCTGCCGCTGCACCGCCAGCCGGTCTTCGCCGGCCTGGCGCACGGCCCGCTGCCGGTCGCCGAGGACGTCTGCGCGCGGCACGTCTGCCTGCCGGTGCACTCCGACATGACCGACGACGAGGTCGACCAGGTGATCACCGCCGTCACGGCGGTCCACGCCGAGCTGGTGGGGTGAGGGAGCGTCATGCGGGTAGCGGTCACCGGAGGCTGCGGCTTCATCGGCTCGCACGTGGTGGAGCGGCTGCTGGCGGCCGGTCACCAGGTCCTGGTGGTGGACACGGTCACCCAGGGCCTGCACCCCGCCGCCGACCACGCCCGGGTCGACATCCTGGACCCGGACGGCTTGGCTGCGGCCTTCGAGGGCAGCGAGGTGGTCTTCCACCTCGCCGCGATGGCCGACGTCGGGCAGGTCGAGGCCGATCCGGTGCGCTCGGTGCGGCTCAACGTCGAGGGCACCACCTGCGTCCTGGAGGCCGCCCGCCGCAGCGGCCTGGCCCGCACCGTGCTGGCCAGCACGGTCTGGGTCTACGGCGCGGCGGCCGGTGAACGGAGCTCCTCGGCACCGGAGTTGGACGAGGACACCGCCTTCGACCTCAGCCGCAGCGGGCACCTCTACGTGGCCGGCAAGCTGGCCGCCGAGCTGGTCGCCCACAGCTACCGCGAGCTCTACGGCCAGCACTTCACCGTGCTGCGCTACGGCATCCCCTACGGCCCGCGGATGCGCGACGAGCTGGTGATCGCCCGCTTCGTCCAGGAGGCGCTGGCCGGCCGACCGATCACCATCGCCGGGACGGGCGCCCAGACGCGCAACTTCGTCTACGTCGAGGACCTCGCCGACGCCCACGTCCGGGCCCTCGACCCCGCCGCCCAGGACCAGACCATCGCCCTGGAGGGCAGCACCCCGATCTCGATCCGGGAGATCGCCGACACCGTGGACCGCCTGCTCGGCCCGGTCACCGTCGAGCACGTCCCGGCCCGGGCCGCCGACTACGCCTCGCGCCGGATCTCCAACGCCAAGGCCGCGCGCCTGCTGGGCTGGAAGCCCGGCACGCCCTTCGCCGAGGGAGTGCGCCGCTACGTGGACTGGTACCGCAACAACGCTCCCGCCGGGAGCGAATGACCCTCTTCCGTCAGGGAGTTCACCGTTGCCGCACGCCTTGCTGATCTCCGGCTCGCTCGGCCAGGGCCACGACGTGATGGCCCAGGCCTGCGCCGAATCGCTGCACCGACGCGGCTGGACCACCCGCACGGTCGACGCGATGGCCCTGCTCGGCCGCCACGGCTCGGCCGTCGGCGAGCGGGTCTTCCGCCGGCTGCTGGACCTGCCCGGCGCCTACGACGCCTTCCACTTCGCGGCCCTGCGCCCGGGCACCCGGATCGCCCTGCTCGCCGAGTCGGCGGCCCGCGCCCGGCTGGTGCCGCGGCTGCGCGAGCTGCTGGCCGAGCAGCCCGCCGAGCTGGTGGTCTCGGTCTTCGCGACCGCCACCGCGGCCGTCAACGAGCTGCGCCCGAGCCTGCCCGGCACCGTCCACCTGGTGCTCTGCACCGATGTGACGCCGCACCGCCTCTGGGTGCAGGAGGGCACCGACCTGTTCCTGGTCACCTCGGAGGTGGCCGCCTGCGCCGTCCGCCGCTACCGGCCGCAGGCCGCCGTCGCGGTGGTGGCCGCGCCGCTGCGCCCGGGCTTCTACGCCCCGCCCGGGCGGGACGAGGCCCGGGCCGAGCTGGGCGTGCCGGCCGGGGCGCGGTGCGTGCTGCTGATGTCCGGGGCCTGGGGGCTCGGCCCGATCGCGCGCACCGCCCGGGCGCTCGCCGAGGCCGGGCCGCACGTGCTCGCGGTGGCCGGCCGCAACCGGGAGCTGGAGGCCCGGCTGCGCTCGCTGGCCCGGCGGCAGCCCCGGCTGCACGCCTTCGGGCACACCGAACGGATCCCGGCACTGATGGCCGCCGCCGACCTGGTGGTCACCAGCTCGGGCGACACCTGCAGCGAGGCCCGGGCGATCGGCCGCCGCCTGCTGCTGCTCGACGTGGTGCAGGGCCACGGCCGCGACAACCTCCAGCACGAACTGGAACTGGGGCACGCCGACGTCACCTCGGCCGGCCCCGAGGAGGTGGTCCGCAACGCCCTCGCGGCGCTCGGCCGCCCGCTGCCCCCGCCCTCCGCCGGGGCCGATCCCGGGGTGTGGGAGAAGGGGTTCGCCGAGGCCCTCGCGCGGGTCGGACTCGCCGACTCCGCTCAGTCGTACGGATAGTGACGCCTGGTCAGTTCGTGGTCGCGCAGCGGGCCGATCTCCAGTCCGAGCCGCGAGCAGTGCTCCGCCACCAGCGGGAGGGCGTCCAGGGCCGAGCGCCAGGAGCCCGGCGCGGAGGTGCAGTCGGAGTCGTGCAGTAGCACCGTGGCCCCGCCGTGCAGGCCGGGGTGGAGCGTGCGGTAGACCGAGGCGGGGGTCGCCCCGGCGCTCCAGTCCCGGCCCCAGGCCGTCCAGAGCACCGGGTGGAGCTTCAACTGCCGTGCGGCGAGCAGCAGTCCGGTGGTGAGCACGCCGTAGGGCGGCCGGTACCAGAGCGGGCGGTGGCCGCAGAGCTCGGTCACCGCCTCGACGGTGCGCCGCAGTTCGCGCGCGTCCCGGGCGGGGGAGGGCCCCCACTGCGGGCGGTGGGTCCAGCCGTGCACGGCGACCTCGTGGCCGCGCGCGGTCAACTCCCTTCCCAGAGAAGGGTGCTGCTCCAGCATGCTGCCGAGGAGGAAGAAGGTGGCGGAGACCCCGAGCGCGTCCAGACGGTCCAGGAAGAGCGGAGTGGAGGCCGGGTCGGGGCCGTCGTCGAAGGTGAGCGCCACGTGCCCGGCGGCCCCGTGCCCGGCCAGGCGGCGGAAGAGCAGCCCGCGCACCGGGGCGAGCCGGACGGCCGCCGGTGCCAGGTGCACGGCCTCGGCGGAGGTGGCGGCCAGCAGGGCGGCCCGGCCGGCGCCCATCAGCCGAACCGCGAGTTCAGCCGCTGGAACAGGTGCGGCGCCGTCCCGTGCACCCGCCCCGGCACCCGGAACCAGCCGGGGACGAACAGCTCGTCGCGCCGTCCGACCACCGCGCGGTACACGGTCTCCGCCACCCGCTCGGGCGGGCTCGGCTTCGGGTGATCGCGCTGGTACGGAGTGCCCCGGCGGGCGAAGAACGGCGTGTCCACCGGCCCGGGGACCACCACCCGCACGGCCACCCCGCTGCCGCGCAGCTCGTACCGCAGGCTCTCCGCGAACAGGCCGAGGGCGGCCTTGGTGGCGGAGTAGACCGCCTCGTCGCGGACCCCGACCGCGCCCGCGATCGAACCGACCAGCACGATCCGGCCCCGTCCGCGCTCCAGCATGCCGGGCAGCAGCAGGCGGGAGAGGCGGAGCGGGGCCAGCAGGTTGAGTTCGACCATGTCGGCCAGCACGTCCATCGGCATCCGCGCGAAGGGGCCGCGCCAGCCGATGCCGGCGTTGGCGACCAGGACGTCCACCCGGCCGTCCACCGCGAGGGCGCGTGCGGCCAGCCGTTCCGGCCCGCCCGGGGCGGTGAGGTCGGCGGGGATCGCCAGGCCGCCGGTGGCGTCGGCGACGGCGCCGAGGCGGGGGCGGTCGCGGCCGGAGAGCAGCAGGCGCCAACCGGCCGCCGCGAGGCGGGTGGCCGTGGCGGCGCCGAGGCCGCTGGAGGCGCCGGTCACCAGCGCGACGGCCGGAGCGGGGTGCGGGGTGTCAGCCATGGATCACCGTCCACCGTGTCGGCGGTGCGGCGGCGGTGGCCGCCGTGCCGGAACTCCCACCGTCTCACCGGACCGGCGGGCGCGCCCTTCCGCGGGGGCGGCGCGCGCTCGCCTCCGGCGGGATGGCGGAGGAGACGGGGGGCGGGTCGGAGGAGGCGGCGGTGGGGCCCGGAGCGGCGGCGGACGTCGAGTCGGACGTGGTGCCTGGCGTGGTGGGGACGGAGGGCGGGGTGACGGCAGGGCCCGCAGTGGGGGCGGACGCGGTGCTGGGGCCGGGGGGCGGGGCGTCGGTGCCGACCTCGCCGAAGCGGGCCAGGGCCAGGACTCCGCCGACGGAGACCAGGAATCCCACGGCCGCGAGCCAGCCGAGGCCGGGGCGGGCGTGGTCGCCGAGGGCGAGGACGCCCACCACGCCGGGGCCGACGGTCTCCGAGACCCCGGAGGCGGCGGTGGCCGCGGTCACCGAACCGCGTTGCAGTGCGAGGGCGTACGCCAGGTAGCCGCCGAGGCCGCCGAGGGCGAGTGCGTAGGCCGCGGGGTCGGTGAGCACCGAGAGCGGCCCGGAGACCTCCAGGACCCGGACGGCCAGGCTGGTCACGCCGAAGCCGACCCCCGCCAGCAGCCCGAGGCCGACGGCCACCCCGTCGCCCTCCCACCGGGCCAGCAGCGCGGTGAGCAGCAGCATCGCGAAGGTGGCCAGCAGCAGGGCCAGGTGGAACGCGGGCCCGGCCCGGTCGCGGCCGGTGGCGCCGGAGGCGGCGGCGAGCAGGACCAGCCCGGCCACCACGGCACCGATGGCCGCCAGGTCGTGCGGCCGGAGCCGGACACCGAGGTAACGGACGGCGGCCGCGGCCGTGACGGCGAGGCTGGCATTGGTCAGGGCCTGGACCAGGAAGAGCGGCAGGGTGCGCAGCGCGACGATGCTGAGCGCGAAGCCTCCGACGTCGAGCGCGGTGCCGAGCACGAACGGGCCGTTGCGCGCCAGCCGGGCCGCCAGCCCGGCCCGTAGGACGGACTCGCGGGGCACGGCCCGGGCGCCGCGCGCCTGGAGGACGGACGCGAAGCCGAAGCAGACGGTCGCGGCCAGTGCGGTGGAGAGCCCGAGGATCATCCCCACCAGTCTCCGGCCGCGCCCCGCCGCACGCAGGGCGGACGCGGCCGGACGGCCGGACGGCCGGCGCGGGCAGCGGGGAGCAGGGACTGATGCCCCGTCGGCCCCGCCGCACGCGGGCAGTCCGGCCCGGTGCGGTGGGCAGACCTCGGCGGCGCGGTCCCCTCCCCAGCCGTACGGAAGGGAAGCGGCCACGTCGGTGTGCCCCCGGGCCCGTCGGCCGGCCCGCCGTGGTGGAGGGTGACGCGCCGTCAGGCCGTCGAAAGCCGGGGACGGTTGGGGCTGGTGTGCCTTGTGGGGCGGTTGTGAAGATCGCTAGCATGCGGACGGGATCGCATCGGAGCAGGCCGGAAGGGGCGGGACCGTGGCACGGCTGTCGGAGTCGGTGGAGTCCGGACCGGGCCGGCCGGGCTTACCCGGGCGCGAGGCGGAGCGCGCCGCTCTCGACCGTGCGGTCGAGCGGCTCGCCGCCGGGCACGGCACGGTGATCGACCTCGCGGCCGACCCGGGGCTGGGCAAGAGCGCCCTGCTCCACCTCCTCGCCCGGCTGGCCGCCGACCGCGGCGCGACCGTGCTGCGCGCCCGCGCGGAGGGCCCCGCCGCCAAGCCGTACCAGGTCTTCCGCGACGCCTGGGCCGCCCGCCCGCACCGGGGCGACGACGAGGGGCCCGACACGGTCCCGTGGGACACCGGGGCCGACCACGAAGTGCTGCGGAGCCTGCGCGACCGCGGGCGCGAAGCCGTCGGGACGGTGCTGCTGCTCGACGACTTCCACCTCTGCGACCCGGCCTCCGCCCGCCTCACCGAGCGGCTGCTCGGCGAGCCGCCGTCGGAGCGACTGCTGCTGGCCCTCGCCCACCGACCCCGGCAGACCCCGCCCGCCCTGCTGGCCGCGCTGCACGACGCCGACCAGGCCGGCACCGCGGTCCGGCTCGAACCCGCGCCGCTGAGCACCGCGGACGTCGCGGCCCTGCTCCCGGAGACCGCCGCGGGCCGGGCCCAGGTACTGCGCGCCGCCTCCGGCGGGAACCCGCGCATCCTGCACCTGATGCTCGCGGCCGGTCCGGACCCGGACCGCTGGCCGGAGCGCACCGATGCCGCCGCCGGTCCGCTGCTGCGGGCCGCCGCGCCGCTGCTGGCCGAACTCGACGCCCTCCCGGCGGCGACCGCCGAGGTGCTGGCCGCCGCCTCCGTGGTGGGAGAACCGTTCCGGCTCGGCGACGTGGCCGAGGTGGCCGGGCAGCCCGCCGGGCCCGCCGCCGACGCGCTCGCCGAACTCGCCGGGGCCGACCTGGTCCGCCCCGCCGGTCCCGGTGGCGACCTGGTGTTCCGTCACCCCGTGCTGGGCCGCCTGGTCCACCACCGGCTCAACCCCGGCCGCCGCCTGGCGGCCCACCGCCGGGCCCTGGCCCTGCTGGCGGCCCGGGGCGCCCCGGCCGCCGTGCTGGCCCGGCACGCCGAGCAGCTGCTCAACGGCGGGGAGCCCGCAGGCACCCTGCCGGTCCTGGTGGCGGGAGCGGCGGAGGTGCTGGCCCGCTCGCCCGCCACCGCCGCCCGCTGGCTGAAGGCCGTGCTGGACTCCGCGCCGTCCGGGGGCGAGGCCTTCGACGCCCGGACCCGGGCGGAGCTGACCCTGGACCGCTGTCGGGCGCTCACCGCCGCCGGCCGCCTGGAGGAGGCCCGCGCGCTCGGCCACCAGCTGCTGCGCACCCCCGGCGGCCTGCCGGAGCCGCTCGACGTGCAGGCGCTGGCGGTCTGCGTGGGCGTCGAGCGGCTGCTCGGCCGGTACGCCGAGGCCGACGCGATGGCGCGCACCGTCATCGACCGGCTGCCCGATCCGCTGCCCACGCCGCTGCCCGCCGCCACCGGCGGGCTGGTCTTCGACTACGGACTGCTGCGCGCCGTCCGGGGCACCGTGGCCGGGGTCCGCGACCTGGCCCACCGGGCGGCCGCCGCCAGCCCGCCGGGGGCCGACGCCCGCACCGCGCTGGAGGTGCTGGCGGCCTTCTGCGACGCCTACGACGGCGACGTCCCCCGGGCCGCGCCCGAGGCCGAGCGGTGCGGCCGGCTGGTCGACGCCGCCCCGGACACCATCGCCGGGCGCGCGCCCGAGGTGCTCGCCCTGCTCGGCTGCGCCGAGCTCTACCTGGAGCGCTTCACCGACGCCCACCGGCATCTGACGCGGGGTCTGGCCACGGCCAGCGGCGGTGCCCACAAGCACATCGCGGTCAACCACCTGCTCGGCCTGTCGATCCTCGACCAGTGGGCCGGGCGCCTCGACGCGGCCCAGCGGCACGCCCGGGAGGCCGAGCGGCTCGGCGGCGAGATCGGCGCCCCCGACGTGGTCGGGCTGGCGATGGCGATGCGGGCCAGCGCGCTGCTCTGGGCCGCGCCCCGGCGCCGGACCGCCGAGGTGCTGGCGCTGGCCGAGCAGGGTCTGCGGCACACCGTGCCCGGCACCGGCTGGTGGGCCGGTTCCGCGGTCGGACTGCTCGCCCAGGCCCAGTTGGTGGCCGGGGACCCGGCGGCCTGCCTGCGCACCCTGCTGGAGGAGAGCGGCGGCGAGGACCTCCACCTGCTCCAACCCGCCGCGCACCCTTCGCTGTTCGCGCTGATGACCACGGCGGCGCTGCTCTGCGGGGACTTCGACACCGCCCGCCGCAGCGTCGCGGCGGCGGACGCCTCCTCGGCGCGCCTCGGACGCCTGCCGTTCCAGCAGACCCAGGCGGACCGGGCCGCCGCCGCACTGGCCTTCGCCGAGGGCGACCCGGCGCGCTCGGCCGAGCTGGCGATGGGGGCGGCCCGGGTGCTGCGCGGGCTGCGGATGCCGGTGCAGTACGCCTGGACGGTGATCGCCGCCGCGCCGGTACTGGCCCAAGTGCGCGGCGCCGCAGCCGCGTTGGGCCCGCTGGACGCGGCGCTGGAGGCCGCCCGCGGCTGCGGGGCGCTGCGGCTGTGCGAGGACGGGGCCCGGGTGCGGGCCGCCCTGACCACGGCCGGCGGGCCGGTCGTCGCCGCTCCGGCGGAGGATCCGGCGGCGCTGCTCAGCGCCCGCGAGCGCGAGGTGGCGGAGCTGGCCGCGGACGGGCTGTCGTCCCGTCAGATCGCCGGGTTCCTGGTGCTCAGCCCCCGGACGGTGGACACCCACCTCGGCAGTGTCTACCGCAAGCTCGGCGTCTCCTCCCGCTCCGCCCTGGCCCGGCTGCTGCACCGTCAGGCCTGAGGAGGGCGGCGGCGGTTCGGTACGTACCTTGCGCAGTTCTACCGATGCCCGGACCCCCGGGCCCGGGACAGACTCCTCGGCGTTCCCCTCCGAACACCCCGACCGTGGAGAGACCATGCAGCTCAAGCGCGCCCTGGGGGCCATCGCCCTCGGCGTCACCGTCCTGACCGCCGTCCCCGCCCTGGTGGTGCCGCAGGTGGCGGCCGCCGCCGACTGCGGCACCAACTGTGACCCGTGGGACGACCCGAACCTCGTCAACGACCCGATCATCGTGATCGGCCACAACCCGCCGGAGAGCGGCCCGGGCGGCGTGCCGTGGTACGGCGGTGGCGGCGGCGGTGTCGGCGGCTCGGCCTCGGCGACCGTCGCCAAGGTCGGCGAGACCACCCAGGAGAAGGAGTTCTGCAAGGTCAACACCCAGCTCTACACGGTGCCGCTGAAGGTCACGGTCGACGTGGTCAGCAGCTACAAGGTGTCGGGCTCGCTCTCGGCCTCGGTGCTGGACGCCCTCAAGGCGAGCATCGGCGCCGAGTTCAGCAGCACCCGCACCCTGTCCTACACCGTGGACGTCAAGCTCCTCTCCGGCCAGAGCTACGGCCTGTTCTCGCAGTACCAGACCATCACCTACGCCGTCACCCTGCCCAACGGCTCCACCCAGATGGTGGACGTGCAGAAGCCGACCGGCACGGTCATCGACGCGCCCTGCTCATGACCCGTCAGCTCCCTGCGGCGGCACGGCGGGTCAAGCCCGTCGTGCCGCCGCTCGGCGCCGAGGTGATCTCCGCCGGGGACCGCCTCCGCGCGCTCGACGCCCTGGCCGCACTCACCTCCGCCGCCACGTACCTGGACGACCCGGACCTGTTCCACCGGCCCCGGGTCCGTACCCGGCTGCACCTGTCCCGGGTCGGGGCGGCCGACCCCCGGCTGCTCGCCGAGGCGCTGGGCACCGCCGCCGAACAGCGGGTCGCGGCAGGCCTGTTGGCGGTCCGCTCGGTCCGTGCCGAACTCGCCGAGCGGCCCGGAGAGCGGCCCTGCTTCACCCCGGCCGCGCTCGCCGAGCTGAACCGGCTGCTGCTGGCCGGCGACCCGAACGTCCCCGGCGGGGGCGGTTTCCGGCGCACCCCCGCCACCGTCACCTGGCCGGACGGGCAGCGCTTCGTGGTCGCGGTGGCGCCGGGGCGCCCGCTGCTGGGCCAGGTCGAGCGCTGGTACCGCTGGGGCACCCGCACCGGCTCGCCCGCGCTGGACGCGGCGGCACTGCAGATGGTCCGGCTGTTCACCGTCCACCCGTTCCCGGACGGCAACGGGCGCACCGCCCGGCTGTTGGCCCAGTGCGACCTGGTCGGCGCGGGACTGATGCCCGGGCTGCTGCTCGACCTGGAGGGCTGGGCCGAGCTCAACCGGGACGCCCTCGACCGGGCCGTGGTGGCCGCAGCCGACGGCGAACTCCCCTGCTGGGGCGAGCTGTTCGCCCGGGCGGTGACCGAGACCGCCCGCCACCGGACGGCCACCCTGGCCGAGTACCGGCGGATCCTCGACGCGTCCGCCGCCTCGGTCGTCGAGGACCGGGCGGCGGTCGCGGTCCTGAACGCCTTCCGCTCCGCCCCGGCGGTCTCCGCCGAGTCGCTGCGCGGAGTGCTCGCCGAGGACCCGGCCCCGCCGCTGGCCCGGCTGCGCTCCGCCGGGGTCCTCGCCCCGCACCCCCGCCTGCCGGGCGCCCTGGTCCACCCGGGGCTGCTGGCCGTCCTCGACGCCCCGTACCCGGGCCCCTGACCGCCGTCGACCGCGGCGGTCAGGCCGCGGGGTCCGGCGCGCAGCCGCGGAGGACGAAGGCGATCACGTCGTCCAGGGCGGCGGCCGTCTCCTCCGGCGGGAGCAGTCCGCTGGCCGCCAGGCCGGCGAAGCCGTGCACAGCGGCCAGGGCCGGGAGGCAGAGCCGCTCGGCCGGGCCGGGGCGGACCTCGCCGGTGCGCTGACCCTCCGTCACCAGCTCGGCCGCCTGCAGCAGGCCCCGGTGGGCGGCGGCGGTGAGGGCCTCGGTGGCCTGCGGGTCGTGCTTCACGGCGTACATCAGGTCGAGCAGCTGGGGGTGGGCGGTGGCGAAGCCGACGTAGGCGCGGACCAGGGCGCCGAGCCGGTCGGCGAAGGAGCCGGCCGGGGCGGGGGCGAGGGCGGCGTTGAGCCGCTCGAACCCGGCCAGGGCGAGGGCGTCCAGCAGGGCCTGCTTGTCCTTGAAGTGGCGGCTCGGAGCGGCGTGGCTGACCCCGAGGTCGCGGGCCAGCTCGCGCAGCGAGAGGGCGGCCGGGCCCTTCTCCCGCAGGACCTGCTCGGCGCGCTCCAGCAGGGCGGCTCGGAGGTCTCCGTGGTGGTAGCGGCGGGGGTGCATGAGCGCACTCTACCCGCTATGTGATCACTGGCTACATTGTTGTCATTGACAGCATTGTTGTCGATGCCTACATTCGGACCATGGCCAACACAGCGAAGTGGAACACCGCCGACATCCCCGACCAGTCCGGCCGCCGGGTGGTGGTGACCGGCGCCAACAGCGGCCTCGGCATCGCCACCGTCGACGCGCTCGCCCGGGCCGGGGCGCACGTCGTCCTCGCGGTGCGGGACGTCCGGCGCGGCGAGGCCGCCGCCGCGGGCGTCAAGGGCGCGCGCGGCAGCGTGGAGGTCCGGCGGCTGGACCTGGCCGACCTGGCCTCGGTGCGGGAGTTCGCCGAGGGCTGGGAGGGCGGGCTGGACGTCCTGGTCAACAACGCCGGCGTGATGAACGTCCCCGAGGGCGCGACCAAGGACGGCTTCGAGACCCAGTTCGGCACCAACCACCTCGGGCACTTCGCCCTGACGAACCTGCTGCTGCCGCACCTCACGGACCGCGTGGTCACGGTGGCCTCCGGGATGCACAAGTACCCGGGCAACCGGATCCACTTCGAGAACCTGAACCTCAAGGGCGAGTACCACGCGATCCGGGCCTACGCCCAGTCCAAGCTGGCCAACCTGCTCTTCACGCTGGAGCTCCAGCGGCGCCTGACGGCCTCCGGCTCGCCGGTCCGCGCCTTCGCGGCCCACCCCGGGTACGCGGCCACCAAACTGCAGAGTCACGACGGCAGCGCGGTGCGCCGCGCCCTGATGG
This sequence comes from Kitasatospora sp. NPDC004289, assembly GCF_053602875.1. Lineage (NCBI taxonomy): Bacteria > Bacillati > Actinomycetota > Actinomycetes > Kitasatosporales > Streptomycetaceae > Kitasatospora > Kitasatospora sp. NPDC004289. The sequence goes on from NZ_JBSGEL010000021.1 coordinate 103,471, forward strand.
CGGTCGGGAACCGGATCATCGCCCAGGACAGCCGGGCCGGCGCCCTGCCCTCGCTCTTCGCCGCCACCATGGACCTGCCCGGCGCCGCCTACGTCGGCCCGGACGGCTTCGCCGAGAACCGCGGCCACCCCACCCTGGTCGGCCGCACCGCAGCCGCCAGCGACCCGGTCAGTGCCGCTCGGCTCTGGACGGAGTCCGAGCGGCTGACCGGGACGGGATTCGCGGGGGAAGCGCGTCAGTGACGGTGCGTCAGTGACGGTGCGTCAGGACGGCACCGTCCAGCGCTGGTTGGCGTTGCCGGTGCAGGTCCAGACGATCAGTGCGGTGCCGTCGGCGGTGCCGCCGCCGGAGGCGTCGAGGCAGAGGCCGGACTTGACGTTGCGCAGGGTCCGGTCGGCGGCGCGGTAGGTCCAGGACTGGGCGGGGGTGCCGTTGCAGCCGTACAGCTGGACCACGGTGCCGGGGGTGACGGCGCCGTTGCGGACGTCCATGCACTTGCCCTTGGCGCGCAGGGTGCCGTCACCGGGGACGGCCCAGGTCTGGGCAGCGGTGCCGTTGCAGGTGTAGAGCTGCAGGGCGGTGCCGTCGGCGGAGTTGCCCCCGGTGACGTCCACGCACTTGCCGCTGCTGCCGGTGACCGGCCCGGCGGGGGTGACCGGGGGCAGGGCGGCGGCGATCGCGGAGGCGACGGTGAAGACGTCTCCGGTTGGCGTGGTCGGGTAGGCGGTGGTGCCGCGCGCCCAGGCGTCGTCCATCGCGAAGAAGTCCACGGCGGCGGGTGCGGTGCCGGTGGCCAGGGCCGTGTCCAGGGACTGGAAGTAGGCGGCCCAGCGCTTGGCGTAGAGGTCCTTGACCAGGCCGGCGTACTCGCGGGCGGCGTAGTCGCGCAGGCCGTTGCCGTCGGCCTGGGAGCGGTTGCCCCAGGTGGTGACGAGCGAGCGGGCGTCGTACCGCAGCCGGTCGGTCTCGGCGGCGGAGGCGCCCCAGCCGTCGGTCTGGGTGAGCCAACTGCCCACCAGGAAGCGGCTGTCGGTGGCCATCAGCTCGTCGAGGGCGGCCAGGTCGCGGTTCCACTCGGCGGTCAGCGCGCGGAAGGCGGTCAGGTCCTTGGCGGTGTGGGCGGCGGCGATCTGCGGCAGCAGCGCGCGGCCGCGGTTGTCCAGGGCCTGGCGGGCGGTGTGCAGCAGGTCGAAGCGGTAGGCGTCGCTGGTGCGCAGGGCGGGGGCGACCCGGAGCAGGCTGGTCAGCGCGTCCTGCACGGTGGCCGGGTCGTAGCGCAGCGCGCCGGGGGACCAGCTGGCCGAGGTGCTCGCGGTGAGCGAGGGCCGGGCGGTGAACAGGCTGTCCTGCGGCTCGGCCCAGCTGCCGGAGGGCATCGAGTACGGGCCGGCGCGCAGCTTCTCCCAGGCGGCGGCCGCGTCGGCGTCGGCGGCGCCGTAGCGCGCGGTGGCGTAGCCGCGGAACCAGGCGGTCTGGTCGATCGGGCCGGCCGACCAGGCGAGGTCGGCGAAGAGCGCGAAGGCGGCCGGGTCGGTGCCGGTGCCCTCGGGCATGTAGGCGATGCCCTTCACCGCGCTGCCCGGCTTGGTCAGCCACTGCTGGAAACGGGCGGTCCAGACTGCGGAGTTGGCGCCGAAGGTGGTCTTGCCGCCCATGTTGGCGATGGTGCCGAAGGCGTACGGGGTGCCGTGCCAGGAGGTTTCCCGGTCGAGGTTCTGGTAGCGGTCGGAGAGGCCGTCGACGATCAGCATCCTCGACTTGTCGACACCGGCCAGCAGCGCGTCCGAGGGATTGTCCTGCCAGCCGAGGACGGCCCAGGTGGCGTCCGGGTGGGCGGTGAGCATGGCGCGCTGGATCGCGCCGGCCGCGGTCGTGACGTCGATGTCCCCGGCGCTGCCGCCCTCCTGGAGCGGGTCCATCTTGAACATGCTCGAACTGCCGAAGGCGGCGGCCTGGTTGGCGTAGTAGGCGGCGGCGACCTCGGGGAAGCGACGGTCGTTCGGGTCGAGCCAGGACGGGCGGGTGAAGCCGACCCAGGAGCCGGGGGCGACCACGTGGGCGCCGGGGTTGCGGGCGGCGAAGTCGGCCGGGACGGTGCCGAAGTAGCCGGGCAGCACCGGGGTCATGCCCAGCGCCCGGAGCCGGTCGCAGATCTGCCGCCCGACGGCGGCCCGGGCGGCGATCAGCTCGGCCGAGACCGCCGTGGAGGCCGAGCCGGACATGTTCTGCATCAGCCACCAGGGCTGGTGCGCGGGGCCCGGCACCCAGGACCGCAACTCCGCCTCGCCGTAGCCGAACTGCTGCAGCGTCCGGTAGTAGGGCTGCTCGGCGCCGGCGGTGACCAGCACCTCGTTGATGCCGTGCAGGGCGAGCACGTCGATCTCGCGCTGGTAGTCGGCGAAGCTCCGGTAGGCGCCGGTGTAGCCGTTGTCGACGTCGTTGAGAGCGTAACGGTGCGGCACCACCGAGGAGTTGGTGTACGGGGCGGCGACCGCCGGGAGGGTCGCGGGCAGGGCGGAGGTGCTGGTGCCGGGCAGGCCGATGTCCACGTGCGCGACGTTGCGCAGGTACCAGCCGACGCCGGTCAGCAGGGTGGCGGGGCTGGTGCCGGAGACCTGGATCGCGCCGGGGCCGCCGGAGACCGAGAAGGAGTCGACGCCGGGGGCGGTCCGGTCGACGGGCCGCAGGACGAACTGCGAGGCCTGGGCCGGGAGCAGGCGCTGCAGGCTCGCGGCGGCGGGGGAGGTGTCGAAGGCGGCCGCCCGGGCGGCGGGTGCGGAGGTGAGCCCGGCGCTCACCGCGGCCAGGGAGATCAGCACGCCGGACAGGCGCCGGCGGAATCTCGGCTTCATGGTCGTCTCCTGGGGAATGCGCTGTGGGGGATGGCATTATTAACGGAGCGTCCGTAAATATCTCGGCGGCGTGCCGGAGTGTCAAGGACCCGGGCGTGGAAACCCGTCCGGACCGCCGGTCCGGGCGCCCAGTACAGTGCGAGACCGGCCCGCACGAGCGCGGCCGGCCAGGAGAGTCAGGAGGGAACCGGGTGCCCACCCAGCGAGCGGCCACCGGGCCGCACGTGCTGCGCGCGATGAACGCCGGCGCGGTGCTCGCCGCGCTGCGGGCCACCGACGCGCCCGCCGCGAGCGTCAGCGCCCTCGCGGCGGCCACCGGGCTCTCCCGCCCCGCCGTCACCCGGGCCCTGGCCGCGCTGGCCGAGGACGGTCTGGTGCAGACCGTCACCGCGGCGCCCGAGGCGGCGGCCCCCGGCCGGCCGGCCCAGCACGTGCGCTTCCGGGCCGAGGCCGGCCACGTCGCGGGCGTCGACATCGGGCCGCACAAGGTGCTGGTGGTGATCGCCGACCTGGCGGGCGGGGCCCGGGCCGAGCGGCGGGTGACGGTGGGTCAGGACATCGACGGCCCCGGGCTGTTCGAGACCGTCCGCACCGCCCTGACCGCCGCCGTCGCCGAGGCGGGGCTGGCCCCGGCCGACCTGCGGGCGGTCAGCGTCGGCACCCCCGGCATCGTGGACCGCGAGCGCGGCGAGATCCTGGTCGCCCCGAGCATCCCGGGCTGGGCGGGCCTGCCGGTCGTGCCGCGGCTGCGGGAGTGGCTGCACTGCCCCGTCCTGATCGACAACGACGTGGACCTCGCCGTGCTCGGCGAGCGCTGGCGCGGCGGCTCCGGCGACGCGGACAGCCTGGTCTTCGTCCAGTGGGGCGAGCGGATCGGCGCGGGCATGCTGCTCGACGGCCGGCCGTTCCGGGGCGCCGGTGGGGCGGCCGGTGAGCTGGGGTTCATCGACGTGCCGTCCGGTGACGTACCGTCCGACGGGGCCGGTGACGCCGCGTCAGCCGGTCCGCTGACCAGCACGCTCGGCCCCTTCGAGCGCTTCGCGGGCGCCGGCGCGATCCGGCGGCTGGCCGAGGAGGCGGGGGTCGCCCTGGGGCCGGACGGCGAGATCGGCCCGCTCTTCGCCGCCGCCGCCGCGGGCGATCCGGCCGCCGTCGCGGTGGTGGACCGGGCCGCGGACCGGTTCGCCCGGGGCCTGGCCACCCTGCTGCTGCTGGTCGACCCCGGCCGGGTGGTGATCGGCGGCGGCCTCTCCCGGGCCGGCGAGACCCTGCTCGGCCCGGTCCGCCGCCACCTGCGCGACCGGACCCTGACCGGTGCGGAGGTGACGGCCTCGGCCCTCGGCGAGCGCGCCGTCGCGGTCGGCGCCCTGCGCCGCGCGCTGGACGTGGTCGAGCCCACCCTGATCGCCTCGGCCTGATCGCCTCCGCCTGGCGGGCTCGGGACGGCCGTCCGGTCCGCGGCCGTCCGGTCCTGGCGGGGCCGGACTCAGTGGTCGCGGGTCACGGTCCAGGCCGGGAGGTGGTGGAAGAAGGCGACCGGGTCCGGCCGCCAACGGTCGTACCAGGTACCGGCGATGGCCGAGGCGTCCCCGGCGTGGTGTTCGGCGTCGGCCTGCAGCGCGCGGTCGACGCCGTGCCGCCGTCCGATCGCGCGGACCCGGTCGAGGGTCTCCTCGTCGCCGTCCGGGTCGCCCAGGGCGGCGGTCAGCAGCGTGCGTTCGGCCGGGTCGAGGTCGGCGGTCAGCAGCGCCCGGACGGCGTAGCTGCGCCGGCCGGAGCGCAGGTCGGAGCCGACCGACTTGCCGACCGCGGCCGGATCGCCGAACAGGTCGAGCCAGTCGTCGCGGAGCATGTTGGCGATCCCCAACGCGGTGGCGTAGCGCCGCAGTTCGGCGTCGTGCGGGGCGGGGTCGGCCCCGGCGGCCAGCAGGCCGAGCCGGAGCGGGGCGAGGATGGAGTAGCGGGTGGTCTTGTACTCGGTGACCGCGTGCAGGAAGCCGAGCCCGGGGACGGGGCCGAAGTCCCGTTCCAGGTCCAGGAACTGGCCGAGCACGGTGGTGGCCCCGACCCCGGCCAGCTCGGCCGTCATGGCGGCGGCCCGCTCCGGCGGCAGGTCGGCGCCGGCCAGCACGCGCAGCGAGAGGAAGGCGGCCAGGTCGCCCGCGAGCACGGCCAGGCCGGTGGCGGTGCGGGGCTGCTCGGGGTGCTCGTCGAGGTAGCGCTGCGGCACGGAGGGGGCCCCGCGCCGGACGGCCGAGCCGTCGATGACGTCGTCGTGGACCAGGCCGTGGGTCTGGAGCAGCTCGATGCCGATCGCGGCCTCGGTCAGGCCCGGCGCGGGCTGATCGGTGATCAGGGTCGCCGCCTCGTACAGCACCGCCACCCGGAGCCGTTTGCCGCCGCGCAGCGACATGTCCCGCAGCAGGTCGAGGGCGCGTGCGGGGAAGGTGCCGTGCTGCAGGCCGTCGAGGGCGCCGCCGCCCGCCGGGTCGGTCAGCGCGTCGAAGTACGCGGCGAAGCTGGTGTCGAAGCGCTGCCGGTGCTCGGCGGCGCGCCGCAGGGCGGCGATGATCGTCTGGTCCACGGCCCCAGACTTCCATCCGCCCCGCGGCCCGCGCCAACCGCGGCCGGCCGGCGGTCGTCGACCGCCCGCCGGACGTCCCGTCAGGCGGGATCGATCACCACGACCGGGATCTCGCGCTCGGTCTTCGCCTGGTAGTCGTCGTAGGCGGGCCAGTGACCGACCATCAGGGGCCAGTAGGCGGTGCGCTCCTCGGGCGTCGCGGTGCGGGCGGTCCCCTGGAGCACCTCCGGGCCGACCTGGATCCGCACGCGCGGGTCGGCGGCGAGGTTGCGGTACCAGAGGGGCGCCTGGTCGGCGCCGCCCTTGGAGGCCACCAGCAGGTAGCGGCCGTCGGCCTCGCCGTAGATGAGCGGGGTGCGCACGGGCGCGCCCGAGACGCGGCCGACGGTGGTCAGCAGCAGGGTCTGGGTGCCCTGCCAGTACTGGCCCTCGGTGCCGCCGCTGCCCACGTACTGCCGGACGTGGTTCAGCTGCCAGCTGCCCTCGCGGGGGTCCTGGGGGTTGTCCCAGTCGATGTCGTCCACGATCTCTCCCTGCGTTCGTCGGTACGGTACACCGCCTCCAACGTGCCGCAACGCGCTCGGAAACGGTCGGAATTCCGGCGGCCCGGTGTTGCGCGGGTCTTGACGCGCACTGCGTTCACTCTCCAGTCTTTGCTCAAACATGCGCAGTTCGCGCAACTATTGCTCAACTTTGCTCACTACCTGCCACTGGAGAGCATCCATGGGATGGCACCACCGCGTGCTCGGTCTCTGTACCGCAGCCGTCGTCACGGCCGGCCTCGCCGTGTCCGCCGGTACCCCGGCCGTCGCCGACAGCACGGCGGCCAACACCTCCGCCCCGATCGGCGTGAAGCCGATGATGGGCTTCAACAACTGGGCCCGCTTCACCTGCGCCGCGCAGGCCCGCCTGGACGGCACCCGCGACGGCTACTCGTTCCAGCAGTTCATGCAGGACCAGGCCAAGGCCATGAAGGACACCGGCCTGGTCGCGGCCGGCTACACCAACCTCACGGTGGACGACTGCTGGATGCAGCGCACCAGCGCCGGCTACCTGCACGGCGCCGCGACCTGGGGGAGCAGCAGCCAGCCGGGCTACGACTGGGAGCTGACCGACTACGCGGACTACGTGCACTCCCAGGGCATGGAGGCCGGGCTCTACAGCACCTCCGGGGTGAACACCTGTCAGGGCGTGCCCGGCGGCGTGCTCGGCCACGAGCAGGTGGACGCCAACTCGCTCGCCTACTGGGGCGTCGACTCGATCAAGCTGGACAACTGCGGCACCGGCATCACCAACCGCCAGCAGGTGTTCACCACCTTCGCCAACGCGCTGAAGACCGCCACCGCGAACACCAGCCGCAAGATCCTCTTCAACGAGTCGGCCCCGGCCGGCTACGGCCCGACCAGCGCGGAGAAGTACAACTCCCAGGAGTGGGTGCGCGGCCTCGGCCAGATGTGGCGGGTCAGCCCCGACATCGCCGTCTGGCACACCAACACCACCTCCGCGTGGGACTGGCAGCACGGCGGCGACTACTACGAGGGCGGTGTCCTGCAGAACTTCGAGGACACCGTCGCGCTGGCCCGCTACAACGGCCCCGGCAACCACAACGACGCCGACATGCTGCTGATCGGCGACAACAACCAGCTCACCCTCGCCGAGCAGCGCAGCCAGTTCGCGCTCTGGTCCGCGATGGGCTCGCCGCTGATGATCTCCAGCGACGTGCGCAAGATGGCGGCCGACCCGGTGGCCTACGCCCCGCAGCTGGCCATCCTGAAGAACACCGACATCATCGCCGTCGACCAGGACACCACGGCCGGCGGCTACCTCGCCGCCCGTGACGGTGCCTCCACCACCGCCGGCACCGAGACCGTGGTCAAGCCGCTCGCCGACGGCTCCCGCGCCGTCGTGGTGGTCAACAAGAACAACGCCGCCACCACCGTCACCATCGACCCGGCCCGGATCGGCTTCGCCAACACCGGCTGCGCCCGCACCGTCAAGGACCTGTGGAGCCACACCAGTTCGCAGGTCAGCGGCTCCTTCACCGCCACCGTCGGCGCCCACGACAACGTGATGTACACCATCGCGCCCGGCACCTGCGGCACCGCCCTGCCGACCGGCCAGATCCAGGCCGCCCAGTCCGGCTTCCAGGCCTACGCCCTCTGCCTGGACGCCTACAACGGCGCCACCAACGGCACCACCGTCGGCCTGTGGGACTGCCACTCCGGCGCCAACCAGCAGTGGCAGCGCCAGACCGACGGCCGGATCACCTCCCTCGCCTCGCCCTCCCTCTGCCTCTCCGGCGAGACCACCGGCCTCAAGCTGCGCGGCTGCAACGGCGCCGACGCCAAGCAGATCTGGAGCTACGGCCTGGCCGGACAGCTCAAGGCGAACGGCCTGTGCGCCGACATCGCCGGCGGCTCGGTGGGTGACAAGAGCAAGGCCGTCGCCACCTACAGCTGCGGCACCCACCAGGCCAACCAGACCTGGAGCGCGCCCTTCGCCACCCCGCCCACGTCCTGACCGGGTGAGGGGAGGAGCCGGGCGGTCCGCCGAGGGGGCGGACCGCCCGGCTCCGCTTCGCGCTCCGGCCCACGGGTATGTTTCCGGGCGGGCGCCTCGTCCGGGGCGCCCAGAACTACCGGGTGGGGGTTGGACGTTGATGTACACGAAGAGACGGCCGGGCGGGGCGCGGCGGTTCGCCGCGACCGTGACGGCACTCAGCGCGCTGGCGGTGGCCGGGCCGCTCGGCCCCGGGGCCACCGCCGCGCACGCCGATCCGGCCGGCGGCTCCGGTACCGGCTGTGCCGTCGCGGGGCCGGTGGTGACCTGCGGCTTCGACTGGACCGGCGGCCCCCAGCAGTGGACCGTCCCGAGCGGGGTGACCAGCGCGACGGTCACCGCGTTCGGCGCGGCCGGCGGCCGAGGTGACGGCCTGGACCCGGCTGCGGGCGGCCCGGGCGGGCAGGCGGTCGTGACCCTGGCGGGGTTGACGCCGGGTCAGGTCCTGCAGGTCAACGTCGGCGGGTCGGGCGCCCCGGCCCGACCCGGCGGGCCGGTCGGGACGCCGGCCGCCGGTGGATGGAACGGCGGCGGCCGGGGCTACGCGGGCGGGGGCGGGGCCTCCGACGTGCGGGTGGCCGGGGCCACCGGTGAGTACACCCTGCAGGACCGGCTGGTGGTGGCCGGCGGCGGTGGCGGTGCCGGTGGCGCCTCCGGCGGCGGTGCGGGCGGCGGCACCGTCGGCGGGTCCTCGCTCGATCCCGGGCAGGTGACCTCCGGCGGGACCCAGACGGCCGGCGGCTCCAACGCGCAGGGCGGTGCGAGCGCCGAGGTCTTCGGCAGGAAGGTCGACTGCCACGACGGCGGGTTCGGCTCCGGCGGCGGCTGCCTGCTCCAGTCCGACCTGCTCGGCGGGGCCTTCGCCCAGGGCGGCGGCGGTGGCGGCGGCTGGTACGGGGGCGGATTCGGTACCGGTGCCGGACAGGGCGCCGTCGCGGGAGGGGCCGGCAGCAGCCACACCGGCCCGCAGAACGGCGTCGCGGTGACGGACTCGGCAACGGCGACGGGGGGTACCTTCGCCGCGCCGGAGGGGGCCAACGGCAACGGGCGGGTCCGGATCGCCTACGCACTGCCCGGCTACAGCGCCGGTGGTCACCGGGCCGCGGCGGGCACCTGGACGCTGGCGCCCGGACAGAGCGTCAGCAGCGGCCCCGGCGCCGGCAGTCAGAACGGCGCCTACCTGCTCACCATGCAGAACGACGGGAACCTGGTGGTCAGCTCGCCGGACGCCCCCGGGGTCTGGTGGGCCAGCAGCACCTGGGGCAACCCGGGCGCGAGCGCCCGGTTCACCGCCGACGGCGCACTCCAGGTGGTGAGCGCGACGGGCGCCGTCCTGTGGCGCTCCGCCGTCACCGCGGGCACCGGCTCGACCTTCGTCGTCAACGCCGGCGGTGCGCTGCAGATCCTCGACCGGTACGGCGTCCTGCGCTGGTTCGCCTCCCTGACGGGCGAGTTCGCCGGCCTGTCGCTGACCCCGGGCGACGCGGTCTCGGTCGGCGCCGCCAACCACCAGCTGGTGATGCAGACGGACGGCAACCTGGTCTGGTACGACGGTGCCTTCCGTCCGCTCTGGGCCAGCAACACCTGGGGCAACGCGGGGAAGGGCTACCGCTTCGAGTTCGCGCCCCGGGGCACGCTGGCCATCCGGGACGGTGCGGGCACCGGTGTCTGGTCGGCCGGGCCCGCCTCCGGCGGTTGGTGGCTGCGGCTCCAGGGCGACGGCAACATCGTCGTCGCGGACGCCGCCCGCACCCCGATCTGGGCCACCGGGTCGAGCGGCTGACACCGTTCCACCGGGTCGGGCGGCTGACGCCGCTCCACCGGGCCGATCGGCTGACACCGCTCCACCGGGCCGAGCGGCTGACGCCGTTCCACCGGGTCGGGCAGCTGATGCCGCCCTGCGGCCGAGCGCAGGACGGTCAGGCCGGCACCCACATGCCGGCCTGACCGTCCGTCAGGGGTGGATCGGGGAGGGCTCAGGAGCGGATCAGGCGATGGTCCACTGCTGGAGCGCGGAGTTGGTGTTCGGCTGCTGGGTGACCAGGGCGCCGTTGGCGGTGGAGGCGGTGCTCAGCAGCAGGCCGCTGTGGACCGAGGCGACGGTGTAGGCGCCGTTGGCCAGGCGGTTGACGTTCCAGCGCTGGTTGGCGGAGCCGGCCGTGCAGGGCCACTGGATGATCTTGCCGCCGGCCGCGGTGGAGGAGTCGCTGACGTCCAGGCACATGCCCGACTCGCCGTTGGTGAGGGTGTAGGAGCCGTCCGCCTGGGCGGTGAAGGTCCACTTCTGGTTGAGGCCGGTGCCGAGCGTCCAGGTGATCATCTGGGTGCCGGCGGTGGTGCTGTGGTTGGGGTCGTCCAGTGCCTTGCCACCGGTGGCGAGGGTGTGGACGCCGGCCAGGGCCGGGTTGACCGTCCAGCTGAAGGTGGTCTGCGAGCTCGCGGTGCCGGAGGACGCGGTGACGGTGACGGTCGAGACCGCGGCGGTGGTCGGGGTGCCGGAGATCAGACCGCTGGAGCTGATGGCCAGTCCGGCGGGCAGGCCGGTGGCCGAGAAGGTGAGCGGCTTCTGCAGGCTGTCGGTGGCCGAGAGCTGCAGGGAGACCGCGGTGTTGACCGAAGTGGTCTGATTCCCGGGGGAGTTGACCACCACGGACTCGGGCGCGGTGCCGGCGGCGGTCAGCGTCAGCGTCTGCTCGGCGGCGGTGCGGCCGTTGCCGACGGCGCTGCCGCTGCTGTCGGTCCAGGTGCGGCCGGGGGTGGTCTCGGCCAGGCGGCCGGTGGTGCCGGAGAGGCCGATGACCAGGCCGCTGTAGCGGTTGACGATCCGGAAGGTCCCGGGGGCGGAGGTGTTGGAGAGCACCCACCACTGCTGGCCGACGGCCGCGTTGCCGCCCGCGGCGGCGGTCGCGGTCGGGGCGTTGCCCCAGGCGCGGCCGGCGTTGGCGGTGGCGTCCACGCCGAGCAGCTGGTTGGTGGCGGAGTTGGCGATCCGGTAGGAGCCGTCGCCGACGGCCTGGAAGGTCCAGGACTCCAGCGCGGCGCCGGTGCCGGTGGCCACCGAGGTGGTGGCGGAGCTCCCGGAGACCTGGGCCAGGACGCGGCCGTTGCCGTTGGCGATCTTGTAGGACTTGCTCAGGTCCACCGGCGCGGCGGCCGGGGCCGAGGAGCCGACGCCGAGGTTCACGTACTCGCCGGACTTCCCGCCCGAGCACCCGAAGGAGCAGTAGGTGCGGAAGTTCTTGCCGACGATGGCCGAGCTGGTGCGGTTGGCGCTGTCCAGGAACCAGCGGTACCAGGAGGCGGTGTGGTAGCTGCCGGTGTCACCGAGCTTGAACCACTTCTGGGTCGCCAGGTCGGCGGTGGCGTAGATCTCCTGCGGCGCGTTGCCGCTCTGGTCGACCGCCTGCGGCTGGCCGAGGTAGAGGCCGAGGTAGGCGTTCCAGGTGACGTCCATGACGAACAGCGGCGAGGTGGCGGGCATCTTGCCGGCCGCGATCTGCTGGGCGGAGGTGCCGGTGTTCGCCGGGTCGTACTCGCCCGCGACCGGTGTGTACCCGGTGGTGCTGGAGGCACCGACGGGCACCATGTTGCTCTCCTTGCCGCCCTTGCCGGGCTGCGACCAGGAGCCGTCGTACCACTTCTGCCAGGAGCTCGGCGCCATCTTCGCGGAGATCGGGGCGCGCGCCACGTGCTCGTAGAAGGCCTTCCAGCCACCGGACTTGTCGACGATCCGGGAGCCGTAGAAGACGTAGAAGTAGCCGGAGACGGTGTCCACCAGCAGGCGCTGGTCGCCGTCGCCGTAGGAGTAGGTCTGGTTGGGGAAGCCGGTGGTGTCGCCGCGGGTGGTGCTGAACGGCGAGGTGATGACGTGGTCCTTGATCTTCCAGGTCTTGCCCTGGTCGGTGGAGACCGCGTAGTCGATCGCGTCGTAGTGCAGGCCGTCGCCGAAGGGCTGCGGGGTGAACTCGTTGTGCACCAGGCCGTACCAGTCGCCGGTGTCCGGGTCGACCCAGACCCCGGCCAGGTCGCAGTAGTTGCGGTGCGCGTAACTGGCGCTGCCGGTGGCGGCGGTGGCCTCCAGGCCGGTGGGGCTGTTGTTGCAGCGCCAGGTGGTGTCGTTGTTCTTGTCGTTGGCGTTGGCCGGGTTGACGTAGTTGCTGACCGTCGCGTTCCGGGTGGCGGTGTCGAGGTCCGTCCCGGTGAAGAAGTCCCAGTAGCGCGGGTCGTTGCTGCCGTAGAGGGCCGCCGACTGCTGGTACCAGAAGGAGCCGTCCTTGTCGATGTACGGCGCCGCGGGGGTGTCCGTGGGGTGGGTCCACGAGCCGGTGGCGCCGACGGTGACGCTGTAGGTGGGGGCGAGGTCCTCGGCCGAGGCGGGGGTCGGGCTCGCCAGCACGGGGGCGGCGATGGCCAGGACGGTGGCGAGCAGGGCGCCGCCGGTCCTTCTGGCGGGAGTAGGCATGGGGGTACTCCTCAGGGGGTGGTGTGGGGTGATGAGAGCGGGTGATGAGGGCGGGTGATGAGGGTGTCGCACGGAGGCCGAAGTGGCCTCCTCGGCAGGGAAGTTCAGTTCTCCGACATGCGGAAGTCGTAGTGCGGCGGCACGGGCAGGTCCGGGTGGACGGCGAGCCAGAGGGTGTCGAGCGAGACCTCGCCCTCGCGCATGTTGTCCACCCGGATGCCCTCGGCCAGCAGCCGCCGGACCAGTTCGTGGTCGCCGAGGGCGTACGCGGCGGTGGCCTCGGCCAGCCGGACCCGGCCGTGTTCGCGGGCGGGGTGGGGGAGCGCCCCGATCAGGGCGAGGGCGGCGGCCGGACGGTCCGCGCGGAGCAGGGCGTCCAGGGTCTCGATGCCCAACTCCACCATGTCCGGCCGGAGTTGGTGGGCCTCGGCCATCAGGTCCGCGGCCCGCTGGAGGTCCTCGGCGAGGTGGGCCAGGGCGCGCAGCACCCACGGGGTGCGCCGGTCGGCCAGCGAGCGCAGCCAGGCCTCGCGGGCCGCCGCCGGTTCGCCGTCGGCCAGGCGGACCAGGCCCAGGTGGTAGAGGGCGTGCCACTCCTCGGTGCCCGCCTCCGCGCTCTCCCTGGCGCTCTCCTCCAGCAGGGCTCGCCAGCGCTCGCCGGTGACCGGCTCGGCCGGCGGGTCGCTCACCGGCAGCGTGCCGGTGGCCAACAGCCGCTGCCAGGGCCGCTGTTCGGGACCGGGGTGGCCGAAGGGCAGCAGGGCCGAGGCGGGCAGGCGGCCGGCCTCGATCTCCAGGGCGGCCCAGCCCTGACCCTCGCTCAGCATCTCCTCGGGCTCGCCGAAGGCGGTGGCCGCGGCGTGCGCGCGGTCCAGTTCGGCGGGCGGCAGCAGACGGTCCAGCGCCTCGCCGGCGGCGGTCCGGGCCTCCTGCCAACTGCCGTGCACGGCGGCCGGGTCGGCCTGGAGCAGACCGTAGGCCTCGGTCCACGACCACGTCCCGCCGGCCGGCATCGGCAGGTGCTCCAACTGGGTGCGGGCCAGGCCCGCCTGGATCTCCAGGTACGGGCGGTCCGGGCCGGAGAGCCACTCCTGCCAGTGGCGGCCGCCGGGGGAGGTGCCCCAGCAGAAGACCTTGCGTCCGCGGAGCCGGGCGGTGGACGTCTGGACCAGGCCCGCGCCGTCGGCGTCCAGTGCCGCGATCCACCGGCGCTCCCCGGGCGGGAGGTCGAGGAAGTGGTCGGCGGCGTGGACGGCCCGGCCCGGGTAGCTGTGGTTGGTGGCGTCGGTGCTTTCCCGCTCGGGGAAGGGGAGGCGGCGCAGGTCGCTGCGGTAGTCGTAGTGGAAGGCGTGGTCGGCCGGGGCGAGCACCCGGGTGTCCGGGGTCTGCGGCACGGCGGCGTTGGACCACCAGTAGACGGCGGCCTCCTGCCCGGAGGGGTTGTGCACCTCCACGTGGACGTAGAGCGCGGGGGAGCCCGCGGGCAGCCAGGCGTCGATCCGCAGCACCAGGCGGCGCAGCCGCTCGAAGGCGAACATCCGCAGCACCGGGGTGCCGTCGGGGGCGGTGACCCGGGCGGCGTGCAGTGGCTCGCAGGTCAGCGGCCAGTGGCCGGTGGTGCCGAGGTTCCACTCCACGCCGCCGGCCAGCCAGGCGTCGCGCAGCGCGAGGTTGGCGGGCTGGAGGACGGGGTTGCGGTGCAGCAGTTCGCGGCCGGTGGGGCGGTGGACCAGGGACCACAGGCGACCGCCCTGGCCGGGGAGGAAGGTGGCGGTGAGGAGCTCGTTCTCCAGTACCACGGAGGGCAGTCGGCGCGGGGAGCGTCGGCGGTCGTAGCGGTCCTGCCGGGTGTAGGGCAGCAGGGAGGCCGGCCTGCCGTAGCGCAGGCCCCGCCGCAGCTCCTCGTCGAGCCCCTCGCCGTGCGCGGTGACGGCGGGAATGCCGTGCAGGATCGGCAGGGTGGCGACCGGGTCGGCGGCCCCCTCGATCAGCAGGGGCGCGGTGCGCAGGGAGGTGGCGGCAGGGGCAGTGGTGGGCGGGGAGTCGGTGGGCACGGCGGGGGTCCGTCCTCTCGGGGCACGACGCACGGCGAGGAGATTGCGAGGACCGTAAGACCATTTTGACCGGTAAAACAAGAGCCCCGGCAGAAATTGCCGAAACCGGGCAGAGGGGGCAAGTCCGAGCGGTGCGCGCCGGGCCTTGACCGGGAGTTGCGGTGGTCGTAACGTCGACGCCACACGCTTGACCGGTAAAATTCAGGGGGCATCCGACATGGTGGAGCATCCGACGTGGTGACGATGCAGGACGTGGCCGACCGCGCGGGTGTCACCAAACAGACGGTCTCCAACGTCATCAGCGGACGCGTCCCCGTACGCCCCGAGACCGCCGCCCGGGTGCGCTCCGCCATCGAGGTGCTCGGCTACACCCCCAACCTGGTGGCCCGCTCCCTCGCCACCGGCAGCACCAGGACCGTCGGACTGCTCGTCCCGACCGTGGCCGGCGCCTTCTACGCCGAGATGGTCGAGGCCGTCGAGGACGTGGTCGAGGAGCACGGCTACCACCTGCTGCTCGCCACCACCCGCCTCGACGGCGAACGGGCCCGCCGCCACCTGGCCAGCCTCACCAGCCGCTCCGTGGACGCCCTGCTGATCGCCGGGGACCGCGATCTGATGGCCCATCTGCCGCTGCTCGCGGCGGCCCGCTTCCCGGTCGCGCTCTGCGCCTGGGAGACGGCGGTGCCCGACGACTTCCCGGTGGTCACCGTCGACTACGAGCACGCCGGCTACCTCGCCGGACGCCACCTGCGCGAACTCGGCCACGAACGGGTCGCCGTCCTGGAGAGCCCCGACCACGGCTCCCGGCTGGCCGGCTTCCGCCGCGCCTTCGCCGCCGACGGGCTGACCGTCCCCGACGGCGCCGTCCACCGGGCCGCCGAACCGACCGTGGCCGGCGGCGTCGAGGCGGCCCGGGCCGCCTTCGCCGCCGACCCCGGCCTGACCGCCGTCTTCGCCACCCACGACGTGCTCGCGCTCGGCGCCCTCGACGCGGCCAAGGCCACGGGGCGGCGCGTCCCCGAGGACCTCTCGGTGATCGGCCACGACGACAACCTGGAGGTCCGGCTCACCCGGCCGCCGCTCACCAGCGTGGCGCTGCCCCTGCGGGAGATGGCCCGTCAGGCGGTCGAGCTCCTGCTGCGGGCCGTCGCCAAGTCCGGGCCGGTGGTCAACTCGCTGCACCTGCTGCGGCCGGAGCTGATCGTGCGGGAGAGCACCTGCCCGCCACCGCCGCGGCCCTGACGGGCGGGGTGCTGCGGGCCGAGGGGCGGTGACGCGACCTCAACTCCGCCGCACCGGGTTCCGGTCACCCGGCAGTACGCCCGACCTGGTCAGCCGACGCCCTGGGTGGAGCGGGGTGCAGCGCGTGCGCGAGACTCTGTCCGTGGCCGCCGTCACCGCGACCGGCCCACCCGCCAGCGCCCCTGCCCACTCTGCACCGGAGCCGAGATGTCCGAAGCACCCGCGATCACCGTCCGCGACCTCGCCGCGTCCGACGAGAAGGACTGGCGTCGACTGTGGGCCGGATACCTCGAGTTCTACGAGTCCACCGTGCCCGCAGCGGTCACCGACTCCACCTGGGGGCGGCTCCTCGATCCGGACCAGCCCCTGCTGGGCCGCGTCGCCGAGCACGACGGCAGGGTCGTCGGCATCACCAACAGCGTGCTGCACCACAGCACGTGGCTCACCGGCCAGGTCTGCTACCTGGAGGACCTCTTCGTCGACCCCGCCCACCGCGGGCTGGGGGCCGGCCGCCTGCTCGTCCAGGACCTCTTCGACCTGGCCGCCGCCCGCGGCTGGGCCCGCGTCCACTGGCTCACCGCGCACGACAACCCCGCCCGCGGCCTCTACGACACCTTCGTCCCGGCCGACCGCTTCGTCCACTACGAGCGCGACCTGCCCGCCGCCGATCCCTCCCCGGCCTCGGCCGACCGCCCGTAACCCGATCCGTGACCGACGGAGGCGGCGGCCGGTCGGTGCCTGGGCTCCGGCTCAGCCGCCGAGCGCCGCCGCGGCCGCGTCGACCTGGGCGTGCAGGGAGGTCCGGATCTCCGCCATGGCGGCGGCGTTCTCGGCGATCGCCTGCTCCTGGTAGGCGAAGTCGACGGAGTGCCAGACGCCGACCAGGTTGCTCCGGTGCCGGCAGGCCGCGTCGGCGGTCGCCACCTGGAGCTCGCGCGGCGAGGGCGCCGAGCCGTCCTGCCAGGCCTTGTCACCCAATGCGGCCACCGGGTCCGGGTAGTCGAAGCCGCTCTCCTTCATGCACTCCGACCACTGGGCGAACACCGCCGCCGTCCGGGCGTCCTTCTGCGAGTCCACCAGGGTGCGGAACTTGAGGTCCTCCGCGAGCTGGGCGTCACCCACCCTGCCGTCCACGGAACCCGTCAGCTTCCGCACCGACTCCCCGACGCAGCCGCGCTCCGGCACCGTCTGACCGTTGATCAGCTGCCCGCCGGGGCCGTACTTCTGCTTGGGGTCGGAGGCACCGCGCAGCGCGGTGGTCATCTCCGGGCTGAGCTGCAGCCGGGGCGGCTGGACGCCCGCCCCCGGGTCGCCGCCCTCCGGGTGGTAGCCCCACCTCGCCATGGTGGCGGCATTCTGCGGACCGTAGCGGCCGTCGACACGGGTGGTCGGGGCGTCGGCGTCCCGCGCGGGCGGGGCCGGCTGCGGGGGCGCGTACTCGAAGCCGAACCGGGCCATGCAGGCGGTGGCGAGCTTCGTCTGCGCCTTCTGGACCGTCAGCAGCTGGGCGGGGTTGAGCAGGTAGCCGTCCAGCGGCAGCGGCCGGTCGTTGGCCGAGTCGATCACGGGCACGGCCGCCGGCACCGGGGGCGGCGCAGCCACCCGGGTCGGTGTGTCGGCACCGCGCGGCGGGGAGGGGTCGGTGCCCGCGCAGCCGGCCAGCAGCAGCGGGAGGGCGAGCAGGAGCACGGGGGCGGAGCGCCGCGGGCGGCTGAACACGGGCGTGGTCCTTCGGAGTCGGTCGGGTGCGGATCGCAGATAGCGGATCGCGGGGTGGCGGTCGCCGGCGGAACTGGCGGGTCGGCGACCGCCGTTGGGCCCGGCCTAGCCGAAGAAGCCGGCCGCGTTGTTGTTCTTCATCTGCGAGTTCAGGTCACGGAAGCTGTAGTCCGGGATGGTCTGGCAGGCGTAGCTGCAGTTCCGCTGGCCGCTGTTGTAGTAGACGGTGAAGGAGCCGGGGTAGTAGCTGTCCACCGAGGCGGCGTGGTTCTTGACCGAGAGGCCGGCGCCGTTGGTGCCGTAGGCGCTCTCGCCGAAGCGGTAGTTCGCGTAGTCCGAGATGTTCTCGGTCTGGACGAAGACGGCGCCGTATCCGTTGCTGCTGGAGTTGTAGTACAGGCAGACGTAGTAGCCGCCCTCGCAGTCGGCCAGCTTGGAGGCCGAAGCCGTGCCGGCGGTCGCCAGGCCCGAGGCCAGGACGGTGCCGGCCACGGTGGCGGCGGCGAGGAACTTACGGATGCGCATGAGGGTGTCCCTTTCCGGACGCCGGTGAGTCCGGCGCCGGGGTGCCATGCTAGATCTTTTCTGAAGAAATGATCAACATCGCTCGGAGCGGGCTGGGAGCCAACGCCGCTGGTGGGGGCGTGATGTGACGCACCGTGAGTCCGACCGGCCTGCGGTCGGCGGTCAGCGTTCCGCCAGTCGCCGGGACGTCGTCGAGCTGCGTGGTGGTGAGGCGCCGGGCCTCCCAGATGACCGCGACCACGTCGGCGGCGTGGAGGTGCGGCGGCAGGTCGTCCGGCAGGCGTACACCGCCGAGCGCCGCCAGATCACCAGCGGGAACGCCGAGCACCCCCGCGAAGCCGACCAGCAGCTCGGGACTCACCTCGACGATGCCGCGGTCGACACCGCCAGGTAGACCTGCCCGCGGGTCACCGCGTGCAGTGCCTTGGCCGTGCAGGGCCATTTGAGGTTCCGGCTGTGCGTCAGTTCCAGGAGTACCGCGCCGAACCCCGGCTCGCAGCGGTGGTACGGCCGGTCGACCCCGCCCCGGCCTTCCCCCGACACGACGGGCTGCGCCCGGATCGCATCCAGCAGGACGCTCCGATTCTCGGTCTGCATGGTCATCGTGTTGTAGAGGACGCGGCTGATCGACCAGGGCGGGTTGCCGGTGACCGGTGCTAGTGGCTCGTCTCGGTTCCTTGGCCGGGTAATTGATCCTTCGTCTGTTGCGCGGCAGGCTGCTTCCAGGTTGTGATCGCGGAGGTGGTTGTGG